>CAMPAA010000155.1 GCA_946631345.1 uncultured Verrucomicrobiota bacterium | reverse complement strand
CGTTTCTATGGAATAGAAACGCAATCTTCAATCCGTACGACTGATGGATTTCTATAGAATAGAAAAGGGAATTTCGTTCCGTACGAAACAACCGTTTCCATTCCATAGAAATTCATCCGGCTATCTGAGCCTCATGGAGAGGCCAGCCGCAACAAAGCGTAGTCGCCGCCGCGTTTCGGTGGCGACACCTTGGAGCATCCAGAAAACTCCCTGGGAGTTTTCTGGATTGTCCGGGGAGTTTCGCAAATCCGCAGGCGCGAGGGTTACGCCGTTCCGACCTAGGGCAAACGACCGTTTGACCTAGGTCAAAAATCCGTCGGATCTTGGTCAAACGGGAAATGAAAAAAAAATGCCGTGGCTTGCGTTTGGTGACGCGATACATGGTATAATGCGCTCATGAAACAGAAAGTAGTCGTTTTGATCGCCGCCGGCATAGCGGGGCTTGCAGCCGCCGTGCTTACGCGTTTCTATCTGTCATCCAAGGATGCCGAGATCGCCGCCATGAAAGAAAGGTATGCGGCGAGATACGGCAAGATCGAGGTGCTGTGCTACGCAGAAGACGTACCGAGCGGCACCGTGCTCTCCAAGAGCCAGCTCGCTCTGCGCACCGTTCCGGAAATGGGGTTGCGCGGCCAGGCCCTCACGCTCGAGAACCTCGGAGACGTGATCGGGAGGAAAGTCACGCTCAGCCATCGCGCGAAGGATGTAGTGTTCTGGGCGGACATCGAGGGAGGCAATCCGCGCGACGTCGGCCTCGCCGCCGACATCCGCAAAGGAATGCGCGCCATCTCCATCAACGCATCAGGCGCTGCTGCCGTCTCCGGCATGGTAAACGCCAACGACCATGTGGACGTGATCGGCACCTTCACGTTCCCTGACGAATCCGGGAAGCGCGAGCAGGCAGCGCTGGTGACCTGCACCATCCTGCAGAACGTGCTGGTGCTCGCGACAGGCAAGACCACCGCAAAAATGGCAGGCCGCCTCCCCGACGGCTCCACGCAGGGGGCCTACTCCACAGTTACGCTCGAGGTCACGCCGCGAGAGGCCGAGATGCTCGCATTCGCAGAGCAGATGCGCGGCCGCCTCACCCTCTCGCTCCGCAACCGCAACGACGTCTCCTACGAGAAGGAGCTGCCGCAGGTCGATTTCGCCAAGATCCGCGCAGAGATTGAGGAGTTGAACCTCAAGCGCCAGCAGAAGCTGGCCAAATAGACGCACAGCCATGACGCTCACCCTGCTAAAGCCCGGCCAAGCACTTCCTGCATCGGAGACGATCGCAGACGGCAATTACATCGTCGGACGTGGTCCGGCCGCTAAAATAACCCTTCCATACGCGGACGTCTCGGAACGCCACGCGCTCATCATTGTGCGCGGTGGCGCGGCGAAGATCGAGGACCTCAAGAGCGCAAACGGCACTTACGTGGACGGTCAGCCAATCACGGGCGTAGTCGCGCTGTCCGAGGATTCGATAGTGCAGATCGGCAGCACAGTGCTCCGTCTCACCCAGACTCCGCCAGAACAGGCAGGGGGAGAGAAGGAGGAAAGCGCACCAGCTCCGCATCCGCAGCCTTATGAAAGCAGGCCGCAGGAGCCGCCTGCGCGCAGGATCGATCCGCAGGCCACGCTACGCCGCAAAGTACGGGAGCAGATACAGGAGGAGCTGATCGTACGCATGGATCTCAAGCGGCTCACCGCATCCGGAATCGACCGCGAAGGGCTTGAGCGGCAGGCGAAGGACAAGATATCCGAGATTGTCGGCGAAGTCATCAAGAGCGGCAGGCTGCCGCGCGGAATCGACCCCGAGCGCATCAAGAAGGAGGTCTTCGACGAGGCTCTCAGGCTCGGACCTCTTGAAGACCTGCTTGCGGACGACTCCGTGACGGAGATAATGGTAAACGGCCCGCACCAGGTGTACGTGGAACGGGGCGGCAGGCTGCAGCTTACCGACCTTCAGTTCGCTGATGACGCCAGCGTGCTCGCCATCATCGAGCGCATTGTCGCCCCGCTTGGGCGGCGAATCGACGAATCGCAGCCATACGTGGATGCGCGCCTCAAGGACGGCTCCCGCGTGAACGCGATCATCCCGCCGCTTTCGCTCGTGGGCCCGTCGATCACCATTCGAAAGTTCGCGAAGAAAAAGCTCACCGTAGAGGACTTCATCAGGTTCGGCACCTGGAACGCCGACGCCGCCGCCTTCATGGAGGTGTGCGTGAAGCTGCGCAAGAACATCATCGTCGCCGGCGGCACAGGCTCAGGCAAGACCACCCTCCTCAACCTGCTCTCGTCATTCATTCCGGAGACGGAGCGCATCGTGACTGTGGAGGACGCCGCCGAGCTGAAGCTCGTGCAGCCGCATGTGGTGCGTCTCGAGGCGCGCCCGGCCAACGTTGAGGGCAAGGGAGCCGTGACAATCCGCGACCTCGTGAAGAACTGCCTGCGCATGCGCCCCGACCGCATCATCGTGGGCGAATGTCGCGGGGGCGAGGCGCTCGACATGCTTCAGGCCATGAATACCGGCCATGACGGTTCGCTCACAACCGTGCACGCCAACTCGCCGCGCGATGTAGTCTCCCGACTTGAGACAATGGTGCTGATGAGCGGCATGGACCTGCCGTCGCGGGCCATACGCGAGCAGATCGCAAGCGCTGTCGACATCATAATCCACGAATCGCGCCTCGCCGACGGATCGCGCAAGGTCACCGCCATCACCGAGGTCACCGGCATGGAGGGGCAGCAGATAGTTATGCAGGACCTATTCACGTTCCGGCAGACAGGGGTGGACGACAATGGAAAGATAGTCGGCGCGTTCAAACCGACGGGAGCCATGCCGACGTTCTTCGACACCCTCCGCTCGCGCGGCATCACCCTAGATCCCAGGATATTCCAGCCGTGATCGTCCAAATCGCCATCATCGCCACATGCGCCCTCGCCGCCGGCGGGATAACCGCGTTCGTCCTCATGCTGATGGATATCGACGCGGGACGGCGCGGAAAGACCGCCTACGCCAGATGGCTCAACGCGCGCTACGTGCGCAGGTTCAATGAGCAGCTCACCGATGCGCTCGGCACGATGTCAAACGCACTGCGCGCCGGGTTCTCCATCAGCCAGGCGTTCGAGTCGGTGGCGGAGGCAGACCTGCATCCAATATCGGACGAGTTTGCGCTCCTCCTTCAACAGATGCGCGTTGGCATGAGCTTCGACGACGCCCTCGCCTCGCTCGACAAGCGCATCGGCTCCGACGATCTCACGCTCGTCGTCACTTCCATCGACATCGCCCGCAAGACGGGCGGCAACCTCACCGAGATATTCGACCGCATCTCCGAGACGATACGGGGCCGGATGCGCATTGAACGGAAGGTTCGCACGCTCACCGCGCAGGGACGCCTTCAGGGGATGATAGTCTCGCTTATGCCGTTTTTGCTCTGCATCATAATGACGATGATGAAGCCCGGACTCATGGTGCCATTCCTCACATCGCTGCGCGGAATTGCATGCCTCGCCGTCTCGGCTGTGATGGTGCTGGTCGGATGGCTCGTCATCCGCAAGATCGTCACAATCAGGGTTTAGACCATTTGCGCTCAGGCGGCGCTTCCGCGAAGATGTCCGGCTTCACTTCGAACCCCCACTTGTCCTTTGCGGCAAGCCTGCCTATCTCCGCAAGGAGTTCGTCGGACGGCATCACGCCGCCATCCAGCTCCACCGAGACGGTGGTGCCGTTTGCGTAGGCAAGTCGGACGTGAGCCGGGATTGTCCCCGGATGGGCGGCGGCAAGTGCACCGAACGCAACGACCTTCTCCTCCAACTTCGGATCCTCGTATGCGAGGTCCAGATTAAGTGCGTGCGTGAAGGTGACCACACCATCAGAAAGGCGATATGCCTCGCGCACCAGGAACTGCAGCCCCTCCTCCTCCGCATGAGTGTCGCGATTTGTACGGTGCTGCAGCTCGCCACATATGAGCACTGGAGTCTCTACCGCCTCCGGGATCCATCCGCGCATCCTCTCGTACGTCTTTGCGAAAGCCAGCGCCTCAATCTCGTCGTGGCCGTCGTCGATCGTGAGTATTGCCCAAGGCTTCGGCTCGTCCTTGGCAGTCTTCGGCTTCGTCATTCGCACCTGGCAGCTTTTCAGCAGTCCACAGAGCCTCACCGGCACTTTCACAGGCCGTTCGGCATGGATCTCCTCCATGAATGGTATCTGCGGCGGCGCATCAATCCTGAATGTTGAAAGCTGGTCGATCACATGCTCATAGGCTCCAAGCGGATGACCGGTGAGGTACAGCCCGAGGAGCTCGCGCTCTCCGCGGAAGTTCTCCATCGCAGCCCAGCGCGGGCAGTCAACAAGCTCTGCGTCGGAGGCTGTGGAGTCCACGCTGGCGTCAAGCATGTCGAAGAAGCTGCCTTGCGCGCTCGCGCGCTCTTTCGCCATGCCGGCAGCGCGCTTGATCGCGAACGTAACATTGTTGAAGTAGCGCGCCCTGTGGAAAGATGGCGAGGCGGCTGCGAACGAATCGAATGCGCCGCACCGAACGAGGTTCTCAACCGCTCGCCGGTTGATGAGCGGCGAACTCTTCTTGCCATCCTCACCGATGGTGACGGACGATCCAAGCCGCATGCAGAAATCCATGAACCCCTTGTACGGGCCGTTCTTCTCGCGTTCCGCCACTATGGCATCGGCAACGCCGCCACCCACGCCTTTGATGCCGGCGAGCCCGTACCGTATCGCACGTTCTCCGGCAACCGGCGTGAAACGAGCGAAGCTGGCGTTGATGTCAGGCGGCTTCACCTCCAGCCCCATCGCCGACGCCTCGGCGACGAATCCGGGGAGCTTGTCGAAGTTGCCGATTTCTGACGATATCTGCGCACACATGAACTCGGCCGGATAGTGTGCCTTGAGGTAGCCCGTCTGGTATGCGACCCACGCATAGCATACTGCGTGCGACTTGTTGAACGCGTACGAGGCGAACTTCTCCCAGTCGGACCATATTTTCTCGATCAGGGTTCTGGCTGCCTTTTCGTCCTTCCACTTGTCGATGCGGAAATTCGGATTGTCGAGGCACCCCTTGATGAACTTTTCCTTAAGCTCATTCATTATGTCCATGAGCTTCTTGCCCATGGCCTTGCGGAGCTTGTCCGATTCGCCGCGCGTGAACCCCGCAAGGCGGCGCGAAAGAAGCATCACCTGCTCCTGATACACCGTGACGCCATAGGTGTCCTTCAGGTATTTCTCCATCAGCGGATGGTCGTAGGTGATCGGCTCCTTGCCCTGCTTGCGGTTCACGAATGATGGGATGTAGTCCATCGGGCCCGGTCGGTAGAGGGCGTTCATTGCGACAAGATCGGTGAGACGCTCTGGCTGAAGGGCGATAAGCCACTTCTTCATGCCGTCGGATTCAAACTGGAAGAGTCCCGTGGTTTCGCCGCGCCCGAAAAGCTCGTACGTCTCCCTGTCGTCGTCGGGGATGTCGTCGGTATCGATGTCGATGCCGTGGAACTGCTTTATGAGCGCCACGCACTCCTTCTCCACCGTAAGCGTCTTGAGGCCAAGGAAGTCCATCTTCAGCAGACCGACAGGCTCCACGAAATGCCCGTCGTACTGGGTTGTCAGCAGGCTTTCGTTCTCCGTTGGCATGACGGGGAGCGTATCGATCAGCGGATCGCGCGATATAATCACGCCGCATGCGTGAACTCCGGGCTGACGGATGGAGCCGTCGAGCCGTACAGCACGCTCCATGATGAGCTTCACGGTCCCTTCGCTTCCGGGCGGCACTACGTCCGGCACCGGCTGTCCCTCCAGCGCCGCCTGGAGGTTCGGGCGCTCGGCCGGATAGTTCCAGACTCCCTTCGCATCTTTACCGAGAGCCTTCTTGAACGTGATCTTCGGCACGTCAGGCACCAGCGCGGCGAGCTTGTTGGTGTCCGCAAGCGGATACTCCATGACGCGCGCGACATCCTTGATCGCGCTTTTGGGTGCCATCTGACCGAACGTCACGATGTGCGCGACATGATCCTGCCCGTATTTCTGCGTTACGTACTCAAGCACCTTCCCGCGCCCGGCATCGTCAAAGTCGACATCGATATCAGGCATCGAGATTCGGTCTGGGTTCAGGAACCGTTCGAACAGGAGGTCGTACTTCAAGGGATCAACGTTGGTGATGCCGAGCGCGTAGGCCACGGCAGAGCCGGCTGCCGAGCCGCGGCCTGGCCCCACCCACACGCCCATCTTGCGCGCGGCTGCGATATAGTCATACACAATGAGGAAGTAGCCCGGGAACCCCATCGTCCTTATCGTATCCAGCTCGTACTGCACGCGTTCCTCAATCTCCGGATCCAGCCCGTGCGGCCCAAGCCCCTCTCCTTCGGCGGCGCACTTGCCCCATCTGCGCAGCGAGCCTTTCCACACGAGGTCGGCCAGGTACTCAGCCTCGAACTGGATGCGGATCACCTTGTCGTATCCGCCCAGCTTCTTCACGCGCCCTTCGGGATACATGCCTTCCAGGGTCTGCTCGTCGTACTTTTCCCTGAAACCATCTTCGGTGCCGAACGACACGGGAATGTCGAACTTGGGCATGATGGGATCGGAATTGAGCTCGTACTCCTCAATCCGTTCGGCCACCTCAAGCGTGTTCCTGAGGAACTCGGGGTTCTCCGGGAATAGCTTTGCCATCTCATCGGCTGGCTTGAACCATTCTTCGCCGGTATAGACGAGACGCCCCTTCTTGGTGGCGGAATCATCGTCGTCGACGCGGGGCGGATCGCTCATCTTCCTACCGGTGGCAAGCGCCAGAAGCACGTCATGCGAATCGTTGTCCTCCGCATCGAGGAAGTGGACGTCATTGGTGGCTATCACGCGGATATCCAGCTTCTTCGCAAGCTCTATGACGCCCTTTGTCACAAGGCGCTGTCGATACCACACGCCATTCGGCGCCCCGTTCATCTCCTGATGCACCTTAGAACGGTGCTCCATAACCTCAAGAGAGAAGTCATCGCCGAAAAGATCCTTGTACCAGCGGGCTACCCGCTCCGCCTCGTCCATCCGGCCCGCGATGATCGCCCGCGCAACCTCGCCTGCTATGCATGCCGACGAACAGTGCAACCCTTCATGGTACTTCTCCAGCAGGGCATGGTCGATTCGTGCCCTGTGGTAGAAACCGTGGATGTACGCCTCGGACATGAGCCGAACGAGGTTGTGGTACCCAGTGAGGTTCCTTGCGTGCAGGCAGAGATGGAAGCGGGTCTCGCCCTTGTCGCGTTCACGGTAGTCGCGGTTAGTGACGTATGCCTCGCATCCGAGAATCGGCTTAATCTTCGGAAGGTCTCCGAAGCCTTTGCTGGACCGGCAGGCGTCGTAGAACGCCTTCAGAGCAAAAAGGTTTCCATGGTCTGTTACGGCGAGCGCAGGCATGTTCCACTGCCGCGCACGCTCGACAAGCGGATTGATCTGGCACTGCCCGTCCAGCAGGGAATAGGTTGTATGCAGGTGGAGATGTACGAAATCACTCACGTCACTTCACCACGAAGTTGACCATGCGCTTCGGCACTGCAATCACCTTG
>CAMPAA010000154.1 GCA_946631345.1 uncultured Verrucomicrobiota bacterium | reverse complement strand
GGGTACCCTTCTTCACGCAAGATGGGTACCCTTCTTCGCACAAGATGGGTACCCTCCTTCATGCAAGATGGGTACCCTTCTTTCGGGCAAGTAGCCCGTCACAACAAAACAAGTAGGCAGACAAGTCCAGACATGCAGGCCGTCATGCCTGCGCAAGCACCTCTACATGCGACAACCACCCACCAAAGGCAACTTCCCCTTACGGCTGCGCGAACGCGCCGGCGCGCACGGCAGACGAGGGGTCGCCAGGGTTCCTGGCTCGGTTCCGGTTCCGCGCACCGGAAAGGAGAGGTGCAGAAATCACGTCGTGAAGCTGTTTCTGCGTGATGCGCATAGGCGGGTTGAAAGCCTCGCTGGCGGCATAGTCCGTCAGGCGTGCGCGAAGCCATTCCGCCGCAGGATCGCCCTTGCCGAACGCGAACGAGCAAACCATAAGCCGCCCCTCGCCCACACGATACTCGAACAGCACGGCCTGGCGGATCGGGAACTTCACCGACGAAGCGATGTCTATCACCGGGTCGAACGGCACCCCGGCTTCAAGCTGCACGGCGCGGCCCCCTTCCATGAGCCGCCGGAACTGCCAGCCGCAGAAACCGTCGTGCGGCAGGCCGTCCAGCGCCGGATGCCCCGGCTTTATCACCGTCGCATAGTTGCCGGAGCACCGTCCGGCCATGCCTATTCGGTATGTCGTGGGCTGAGACCTGAATGGCCCCGCGCCAAGCAGAAGCACGCGCTCGCCATTCGCCATGGCGGCGGAAAGCTCTGCCTCCCCGATATTCTCCACCACCTTTACGTTTGCCTGCGCAGACCGCTCCGACACCGCCGGAAAGGCGTAAATCTCCCATTCGTTCCCGGCCTTCACTCCGCCGCCCGAGAACTCCGCCGAAAGCCTGTACTTTTTCACTGCGGTGGAGGCGGGAATCTCCACGCCAAACGAGCCAAGGCGCACAAGCCGGCCGTTTGCCACATCGCCGACCTCGCGGGATGCCGCCCACACCTGTGCGCCGGTCGCATCGTCCGCAAGGGCGACATCAAGCCGCGCCGCCGGCGCATCGTCCGCATAGTTCGAGAGCGAGAGCGCCACGCGCTTAGTCGAGCCGGCGGTCACGTTGAAGTCGCTGCCGAGATCC
This sequence comes from uncultured Verrucomicrobiota bacterium, assembly GCA_946631345.1. Classification (GTDB taxonomy): domain Bacteria; phylum Verrucomicrobiota; class Kiritimatiellia; order RFP12; family UBA1067; genus UBA1731. Next base: position 6,458 of record CAMPAA010000154.1, on the reverse strand, counting down.
GAGAGTATCACGGCGGCGGAGTTGTAGCGAAGAACGTTCCTCACCGTCTCGCCCGGCTTGAGGCGGTAGAATTCGTCCATCATCCCCACCGAGTAGCCGAAAGTGTGCCAGTGGGTGTTGATGTCGCCCAGAAAGTCGTATCCGGCCACGCGGTCGGCCGCGCGCACCTTCTCGAAGCAGTGCTTGCGGATTCGCCGCATCCATTCGCACGAGTTGCGGAAGTAGGCGTCGGCGCGGTCCAGCAGACCCTTCTCGGCGAGCATCCTGCGCGGCTCAGAGAACAGACCCGTCTTCAATATCGGCGAATCCGGCGGATAGAGCTTCTCAAGGCCGAAATCCACATAGCTGCTGTCGATGCATATCTCATGCGAAGTGCGCGGCTTACCAAGGTATGCGTCGCCCCATGCGTCGAGATCGGCAGACGTTCCATCGTTGAGCGACTCGTAGCTGGTCAGCCCAAGCTGGTAGGACGTGAACATGTCGCAGAACGGAGCCACGCGCGCCATCCGCTCCGCGTTGTGACGGAACGGCTTCTCAACCGTCGGGTCCTTTCCTGACATAAGCGCATACTCGATGCCGCGCATCGCGCTCATCGGCGAAAAGAGCGAATCGGTGCGCGCATGCACCATCTCGGCGACATCGCGCAGGTACGCTTCGGCGATGCGGTCTATGCGCGTCTCGTTGCCGGTACAGTATATCATCACCGACGGATGGCGGCGCGCGAACGCGATTATGGCCGCGAACTCCGGCTCGGGGACGAAGTTCGGCGATTCGATGTGCACCACCATGCCAAGCTCGTCCGTCGCCTCCAGGTACTCGACCGGCGGCACGAAGGTGTGGAAGCGCACGAAGTTGAAGCCGAGCTCCTTCCGCTTCGCGGTTACCATGCGGTAGTAGGCGAGGTCGCGCGGCAGGTGAAGCGTCGCGGGGAAGTAGCAGTGCTCCGTGACCCCGCGCAGATACACGGGTCTTCCGTTGAGGCGGAGCTTCTCGCCGTCCGTCGTCAGGCGTCGTATGCCGAACTTCTGGCGGTACACGCCCTGCGCTGTCGCGAGCGCGAGGTCGTAGCGCTTCGGGCTCTCCGGCGACCAGAACGAGTATCCTTCCGTGGAAAGCGTGAAGTCGCCGTTGCCATCGCCGCGGGCGACGACCGCGCCGCCATCTGAGATTTCGTAAGTGAACGGAACGCCGCCCGCCACATGCACGGTGAACGACTTGAGGTCCGCCGCCGTGGTCACGTACACGTCGGCGAGCGCGTTCTTCGGGAAGCGCAGCTCAAGGCTGCCGTTCACTCCGCCCGTGGCGCGGAACGTGGAACGCGTGGTTAGGCCGCTCACGTAGTCGCAGTAGCCGAGGTTCGGGTTGTTCGACACGGCCAGGACGATCTCGTTCGATCCCTTCCTGAGCACGCCTTTCGGCACCGTCAGCTCGAACGGCGTGGAGAAGCCCGCGCGGAACGCGACGAACTTCCCGTTTATCCACACATGCACCTGGTTGCGCACGCCCTCGAACGCCAGCACCGCAGCGCCATCCCTTTCCAGCTCGACCGTCCGGCGGTAGTAGAAGCACCCGTAGATGTTCGGCAGGGTCGTGTCGCTCGCCCAGCCCGTGATCGGGAAGCGCTGCCGCTCGAAAAGCGGATTGATGCGGAACTCGTCCTTCATCCCGGCCGCCCGGAACGCAGGAACCATGTCCTCCCAGTATCCGGGAATGGCGCCTGCGACGGTTACGCCGCTGAACTGCGGACTGTCCACTGTCTCGTGGGCGTATGGACGGTAGGCCATCTCCCAAGCTCCGTCGAGCGGCACGGCGTCGCAGATGCCGTGTTCGTAGACGACGGCGGCGGAGGCCGCGAGGTTCAGCGCCATGCATACTGCCGACAGCAGCGACATTCTCTTCTTCATCTCTTGCGTTCCTTCATTTGCGGTTGCGAAATCATGGCTTCAGGCAGAGCAGCATCACTCCCGCGAGAATGGCCGCGAGCGCCAGCCCCTTCCTCTTCAGGTTCCTCTCATGGAACATCATGGCCCCAAGGGCGAACGTGATCACCACAGAAAAGCGGCGCAACAGCGAACCTGCCGAGATCGGCACGTCCGGAATCGCAAGCCCGTGGAAATACAGCCAGTCCGCCGCCGCCAGCAGCACGCCAGTGGCGGGGATCGACCAGCGCCACTCGAAGGCGTCGCGGTGCAGGCGCAGAGCGCGCTGGCACCCAAGCATCAGCGCGTACAGCGCCACGAGGTCGAGCTGGAACCAGAACTGCACCGTCTCCACGGGGATTGCGCAGCGCTGGAGGATGAACTTGTCCCAAAGGCTCGACAGCGCGCTCATGCACATTCCGCCGATGGCGAACCACACGGCGCGCGAACGGAAGAACACGATCCCCTCGTGCCGCCCGGCCCAGCTGAACGCCCAGTATCCGGCGAAAACCAGCACCATCCCCGCGCCCTGCATCAGCGACGGGCGTTCGCCGTAGAGAAAGAACGCCGCCACGAACACGAGCGCGGGTGCAGATGCGCGGATTGGCGTGGCAATCGTGATGGGGAGCGTGCGCAGCGCGCAGTAGGTGAACACCCACGACGTGGCCACGATCGCGCTCTTCACCACTATGAGTGCCAGGTCGCCCGCAGAAGCCGCAACCGCCTCGCCTATTCCGCCGGCCGCGCCGAGCGCAGCAACGTACGCGGCAGCACCCGCAGCTGTCGCCGCAAGCAGCACGGGCAGCACTGCGTTATCCCGGACGCTGGCCTTCTTCGAGATGTCGTAGAAGGCCAGGAACACCGAACTCGCCAATATCCAAGCAATCCAGCTCAACCGGACCTTTCGCTTATCACATCGCCGCCGCGAGGGCGTTGCCGAACTCCGAGCATTTCACCTCGGTGGCCCCTTCCATCTGACGGGCGAAATCGTAGGTCACAGTCTTGGCGGCGATCACCTTGTCCATTGCGGATATGATGAGATCTGCGGCCTCGGTCCAGCCCATGTAGCGGAGCATCATCTCGCCGGACAGTATGAGCGAGCCGGGGTTCACCTTGTCGAGCCCTGCGTACTTCGGGGCCGTGCCGTGGGTCGCCTCGAACACCGCCACGCCAGTCTGGTAGTTGATGTTCGCGCCAGGAGCTATGCCGATGCCGCCAACAGTCGCCGCGAGCGCATCGGACACGTAGTCGCCGTTGAGGTTTAGCGTCGCGATAACGTCGTACTCCGCCGGGCGCGTGAGTATCTGCTGGAGGAATGCGTCGCAGATGCAGTCCTTCACCACGATCTCGCGGCCCGTCTTCGGGTTCCTGAACGAGCACCAGGGGCCCTTGTCGATGAGCTGCGCGCCGTACTCGCGCTGGGCGAGCCTGTACCCCCAGTCGCGGAAAGCCCCCTCCGTGAACTTCTGGATGTTGCCCTTGTGCACGAGCGTGACGGACTTGCGGTCGTTCGCCACGGCGTAGTCGAGCGCAGCCTTGACAAGCCTCTCGGTCCCCTCGAGGCTCACGGGCTTTATGCCGATGGAGGCCGTCTCGGGGAAGCGGATCTTCTTCACGCCCATCTCGTCTATGAGGAACCGCTTTACCTTCTCCACCTCGGGAGTGCCGTTCATCCACTCTATGCCGGCATAGATATCCTCAGTGTTCTCGCGGAATATCACCATGTCGGTCAGCTCGGGATGCTTGACGGGCGAAGGCACCCCCCTGAACCAGCGCACCGGCCGCAGGCACACGTACAGGTCGAGCTCCTGGCGCATCGTCACGTTTATCGAGCGTATGCCGCCGCCAACGGGCGTGGTGAGCGGCCCCTTGATCGAGACGAGGTTATTCCGGCAGGCCTCGAGCGTTGCCGCCGGCAGCCACTCGCCGGTCGACTTGAACGCCTTCTCGCCTGCAAGCACCTCCTTCCATTCGATTTTCCGCGCGCCGCCGTACGCCTTCTCCACCGCTGCGTTCCACACGGTCATCGCCGCCCGCGTGATGTCCGGGCCCGTCCCGTCGCCCTCTATGTACGGTATTGTCGGGTTGGACGGCACCTTCAGCTCGCCGTTCTCCATCGTGATCTTTTCGCCTGCCATAAGTTTTTCTCCTTTCAATGAAATTGCGTGCATTATACCAAATCCGCCTAAAAGCTGCTCTCCTCGCGAAAACATCGGCGGGAATATGCAAGAGTCCGATGCGTCGAGTTGCGAAATGCGCGAAAGTCGGCAGGGCGCGTTGCCCCTATTCGACACTTCTCGAAAAACATGCGGCCGCTGGACGGATGTCGCGCAGATACACCTGACGAGACCCCTCGTGAACGGAGTTGAATGCAATCTGCCTGCCGTCAGGTCTGTAACGCGCATGGAGATCGCAGCGCCAATGGGAATGACGATACCCTGGCGGCACGTAAAACGCACCCATCGGCTTGACCATACCATCGGCAAGTCGAACAAGAACCCAAGGCCGTTCAAAGTTTTTGGTCCAATATGTTTCGGCGCTCATGAACTTCCCGTCCGGTGAATAGAGACAATGCCAGTCCCAATCCAACACACCGGCGCCGATCCTGCGCGCCTTGTCCTCCGATCCAACAGCAAACTCGACCGGACTCCAGTCAAAACGTTCATTTGGCTTTCGCTTCTCGCCATTCCATATGACCGTCATCAGCATCTTATGGCTTCCGTCTGGTGCCCAGTTGAAATGACTTCCGGACCACCCCTCTTTGAAGCAAGGCCGGAGATTGCGACCGTCGCTGTCAATCGTAATCGCAGTCGTTTCCCATATCGAGGTTTTGTGCGTTGATACGTCAAACCAGTCTATTGAACGGGCAAGGAAGAAGATTTTCCTGTCGTCCTTTGAAATCACCGTGTGGCAAAAATAGGCAAGAGGCTGTCCCGGTTTGCCGGCGACACGTTTTGGCGGAGGCATCTTATCACGCGCATCGGCAACGGACAGCAACAGTTCCGTTTCGCCAGTGGCAAGATTCATCTTCCAAATCCCATCATCAACCGGCCATTCGACATTGGAACGCGCATCCTGCCCCTCTCCCGCATAACCGTAATCGGGCCTAACGATCGCCAATCGTGCATAGTTTACCGATAGAGCCCATGTGCGATCCTTCGATACGGCAGAAACTGGCATGGGAAGAATGCGCTCCTCTTTGGTCTTCCAGTTTAGGATGACTGCAACGAATCTGCCGTCACGCGAATCGTTGAACAGGATTTCACTGTCGCTGATCCAGTGGGCCATCGCCGCTTCCTGAAAGTTCCAGCAGGCCGTAGTGGCCACCGGGATGAAACGGTTTCCGTCCTGAAGATCGACGAGTCCCAGAACGCAGCGCTCTCCGACCTTGGGAAGTCGCCCGTTCAGATCTGTCTGGAGCACACTCACGTAGCGGTTGTCCGGACTCCAAGAGTTGATTCCATAGTAGCTCGCCAGCAGGTGTTCATGCGGCCCTGACGTTATTGCGAAAGGTTCGCCCCAGTCAGGAAACGGCGCAAGTCCGTCCGCTGCAAGCGACAAAGCGCAAAACGTGATCATAGACGAAAGCATGTGTCTCATGGGTGTATTCACTCCTTGTTCCGATGAAGATACGTTCTAAACCTAAACAATGCTGGCGACTTGGCGGGAACGGCAGGCATAGAAATGAAGTTCATTTCAGTATGGCCTCCAGGCAGTCTGTCGCTGAAATTCCGGGAAAGGACGCCTCCCGCGTCACACGATAGGACACAACTCCGGGTTGCGGTTCAAGCAACGTACACCCCCGCTTGGCTCGCGGAACAATCGTTTCGATGACGCCTTCCGTTTCGTCAAGGGCCTCAATCCGGTCTGCGACATATGGCAACTCTATGCGTTTTGCCCCAAAGGGAATCACCTCTTCCGTATTCCCGTCAAGAAGGCGTCTCACGCATATGCCGTCCGTGGCACCGCCAGGAAGGCGCACAAATGCGCCCCGCCCGTTAAGATAGACATAATCGGGAGATATCGCAAATTCAGCGCGCCGTCTCTCATGTTCACCGATCCATGCACAAGCTTTCCTGTCGCCTGAAATGGCAAAAAGTCCGTTCGGCGGAAGTTTGACCTCCATGCCGGCCATGCCGAAGGAAAACCAGGCGTTTGTCGATCCGTTCGCCGCCGTTACCGTGCCGTCTGAATAAGACGAAAGCACCTGCATCATATCGCACTCTTTCGACATGATCGCCTCCTCTGTCGAGAGAAGACGTCCGCCGGAGCAGCCGTATCTGACAATCCTCGCATCCGAAACAGTGTATTTCGATGCAATCGCCTGAATGAGATAATAACTTCTGAACTCCTCTTCTCCGACCTTGACGTCGGCATAGTTCCGCTGTGCGGCATGGCGCTCCGGCAGAAGATAGCCGGGATGTCCAAACGCTACTGTAGCAGCGAAAAAGCGGTCGAGCGCCACAGAACGATCTGCTGGTGCCGTTCCCGGCGTGGCATAGAAATGCGCATTTATCATGCCCATGCCGAAGTTGCACT
>CAMPAA010000153.1 GCA_946631345.1 uncultured Verrucomicrobiota bacterium | reverse complement strand
GTCGGGGCGTAGCGCAGTCTGGTAGCGCGTTTGCTTGGGGTGCAAAAGGTCACGAGTTCAAATCTCGTCGCTCCGACCATTTTCCCCCGCCGCATCCGCTCTGGCCTCCTGCTTCCCGGTACTCACTTCAGCGGCGTAAGCACCATGTTGCGGAAATCGGCGTCGGAGTGGTCGCCCTGGAAGTACAGCGGCCCCGGCACGAACTCGTCCGCCGTCATCGCGCCGCCGGTGATGCCCTCGACCGGCACGTTGTCGATGATGTTCACGCCGTTGAGCACAACCGTGAGGTGGCGCTTGTAGAGCGTAACGTCAACCGTCTGCCACTCGCCGGCCTTCTTCTCCGCCGCCACGCGCGGGGTCACGCGCCCGTAGTACGCAGCCATGTTGTGCTTGTCCACCGGCTTGCCGTAGCTGTCAAGCACCTGGATCTCGTAGATGCCGCGCAGGTACACGCCGGAGTTGCACTCGGGCAGCACGCGCACCTCGTACTTCAGGTTGAAGTCGAAGAAGTCCGCGCGCTTCGTGCGCAGGTTGCCGTTCCTGTGGAGCGACTTGCCTTTCGCGTCGCGCTGGATGCGGTTGGAGAGGACGCCGTCCTTGAGCGTCCATCCGTTGACCTTCGAGGCCTCCATCAGCTCGAAGTCCGCGATCGAGCCTGCGAGCAGGTTGACGGCCTTTCCGCGCACCGCCGCCTTGAGGTCGGGCTTGGGACCGATGGGCGGGTTGCGCCGCCCGGAGAAGAGCTGCACCTCGCCGACGGGCTTGCCGTTGCCGTCCACCTTCTGGAGAGTGCACACCGCCCAGTCCCCGGTGATCTTCGCCGTCACGCGGTCGCGCCGCCAGGCGCTCTTATCCTGCGGCAGGTCCTTCGGCTTGTGGTTGCCGAACGTGAGGGTGAAGCCGCCGCGCTCGACCTTCAGGTCGTCGCCGGTGATGTCGAACGGGCTTCCCCAGCGCCAGAGCAGCTGGGCCTTGGGCTTGCCGTCGGCGCCGCGCGAAAGGATGAGGTGGCCAGCCTTCATGCTGTCGAACGGCAGCGTGAGCGCCCAGCTCCCGTACGGGCAGGACCCCATGCACGCCGGCTGGCAGCACTTCCCGCAGCACGCCTCAGGGTCGAGCTCGGATGCGACCATGCGCGCAAAGTCGCGCACGGCCCTGCACTTCGCCGCCTTGCCTATCGCCAGCACCTGCTTCGCCTGCCCAGGATAGCCGCACCAGCGCAGCTGGTCGAGGAAGAACTCCGCGCAGTAGGAATCGGGCGTGGAGGCCGCCGCCTCCAGCAGCGCAGCCGTCCATATGCAGCGTGGCGAATCCGAGCACCACGCCCAGAACGCCCACCAAGACGGCTCGCCCTCGCGCATCACGTACTGGCTGACGGCGGCGATCTGCGCCGCAGCCATCGGGTCGGTCGCGTAGGCCGGCATCACCTTTGCGAGCAGGGCCCGGGCCGACGCCGCATCCTTGACGAACTCAGCGAGCTTTCCGTCGGCGGTAGCCGCCTCGATCGCCGCGCGGTCGGAGTCGTGCCATTCCGCCGCCATCGGGTAGGCCTTGTTCTGGGCCATCCCGGAGGTGTAGTCGGAGAACGGGTTGGGGTCTGCGGCGAACGCCGCCGCGCAACCGGCCGTCACAAGGGCAAAAAGCATGTTCTTCATAATTGTAGTGTCTCCTCTCAATCCCATCTGCGATGTCAGCCCCACATCTCCGTGCGCCACGGTTCGCGCATGGACTGGTACAGGAACCGGTCTGCCGCCGGATCGTCCACCGCGTGCAGGGTCTCGGGATCGAACCTGAACCCGCGCCCGAGCCGCTCGGCGGCGATGCCGAGGTTGAACATCGTGCAGGAGCGGAAGCCGTTCGACTCGTTGAGCGCGAACGTCTTGCGGTTCTTGCAGCTGTCGATGAAGTCCGTCTGCTGCGGCGCGGGCTTCGGAAGCCCGGCGAGGATCTTCTCGGCGTCCAGCTCCTTGCCGGACGCGTCCACGAGGCGGAGCGTCTTGCCGCCCTTTGCCTTGGGATATACGCACAGGCCGTTGGATCCGCGCAGGAGCGGCTCGCCCTTCAGTGTCTCGTCGCCGTCGAGCACGACCTCAGTGCCGTCGTCGTAGGTGAGCGTGATGCGGTCGAAGCGCCCTACGCACTCAGGGTGCTGCTTGGGGCCGACGTAGTCGACCTTCACAGGGCTGGTCTCGTCCTTGCACAGCAGGTACTGGAGCGGGTCGAGGTAGTGCTGCGCCATGTCGCCGAGCCCGCCGGAGTCGTAGTCCCAGTAGCCGCGGAACGATGTTCCGGCGCGGTGCGCGGTGTACGGCTTCCACGGTGCCGGGCCGAGCCACATATCCCAGTCGAAGCCCTGCGGCACCGGCTCGGCGGGCGCGTTCACGCGGCCGGACCAGAAGAACTTCCAGGAGAAGCCCTGCCCCGCGCCGAACGTGCACTTGATCGGGCCCTTTCCGAGCAGGCCGTTCTCGACCACCTGGCGGATAGGCTCCACCGTGGTGCCGAACCCGTAGAACGTGCTCTGGAAGCGGAACCACGTGTTGAGACGGAACATCCGCTTCTTCGCCTGCACGACCTCCATCACGCGCTTGCCCTCGCCCACGGTGCGCGTCATGGGCTTCTCGCACCAGATGTCCTTGCCGGCGTTCGCGGCCATCACGCTCATGCAGCCGTGCCAGTGCGGCGGCGTGCAGATGTGGACGATGTCTACATCCTTGTCGGCCAGCAGCTCGAGGAAGTTGCCGTAAGCCTTCACCTTGCCGAAGCCGTTCTTCTCTGCGGCGGCGAGACCCGCCTGGACGCGGGCGACGTACGGGTCGCAAAGGCCGATCAGTCGCGAACCCTTGAACGGCAGGTGGTTGGCGGAGTGGGCTATGGAGCCGAATCCTATCAGCGCGCGCGTGAGCTGGTTCGACGGCGCGGTATCGCCGCGGAGAACGCCGGCCGGCACGATGGAGAACGCGCCGAACGCGGCGGCGCTCCCAAGAAATCCTCTTCTGTTCAGCATATCCGGAATATCCCTTTCTTTAGTGGTCGGAATGTCCTTTTCTTGTCAAATGCGCATGAGTATACCACAATCCCCCTTTCCGCGCCACGCAAAAATAACGGCAGGGCGCGTTGCGGCTGACACGCCACATGAGCATATGCGACGGACTGCCATAAAGGCCAAGCGTCACCGGCCTGCGGCAGAAATTGTGCGCGTGGCGCTGAGGCCGGAGGCGCGGTCGGTGCACACGAGCCTGTAGCCGCCAGGGGCGTCGTCCAGGTTGGTGGGGATTTCGACCGTGCACGTGCCGCCCTTCAGGCACACCCATCCGGCACCGTCCAGCTCGCGGCCTGCGGCGTCGAAGAGGCGGATTTCGGCTGGCAGCAGCGCCTCGACAGGCCTGCCGGACACGCCGAGCACGGAGAACGTCACGCGCACCGCCTCGCCGGCGCGAACGCTGCGCGGGGCGTCAACCTTCACGGACACGATCCTCTCGCCGAAGAACGCGAAAAGGCGGCCATCGTTGGTGTCGTACTTGACCGGCACCTTCACGCGGCCATCCGCCCGGCTGAACGCCGCCTCGCCACCGCGCGACAGCTCATAGACCGCCTTCACGCGCCCATCGGCATCCGCCAGCGTGACCTCGCCTTCGAACGGAAGCCCCTTCTCCATCGTGAGGCCCCACGGCCCCACGTAGTCGCCGAACGTGCGGTGGTCGTTGATCGCCACAACGTAGCGCGCGCCGTTCCAGCGGCGGCTGTACACAACGATCTCTGGCGAGGAGCTGTCGGCGTCGGGCGTGTAGCGCCCGTCGAGCTTCCGGCGGAGCTCCTGCGCCTGCGCGACCATCTTGGCCTTGGCACGCATCGTACCCATGCGCGTCTTGGCGTCGCCCTCGCGCGCGGCCTCCATCGCGTCCACGTCCTCCGTATGGTCAGAAGCGGGCGGCGCGGCGAAGCTCACGACCGGCACCTGGATGTCGGCTGTGAGCGCCTTGAGCAGCTGGTCGTCGGCGACGAGGATGCCGCCCTTGGACTGGAACTCCCTGATCTTCGCGACAACCGGCGGCGTGAGGAAGATGCACTGCGGGGCGTACAGCACCTTCACGCCGTCAAGCCCGTCGCGCAGGATCGTCTCCTCGTACACCACGCGCGGATCGAGGCGGGCGCGCTGCAGGAACGTGACGGACGGCACCTTCCAGCCCCATGACGCGGGGCCGCCCAGTGCGCAGGTCGTGAAGCTTTCGAGCACCGCCACGGGCGGCGTCGCGCGGCCGAGGTTCTTGAGCGTTGGGCCGAGCGGCGCAACGACCTCCTTGAGCAGTTTCGTGATGCGCGTCGTCGTCTCCGGGTTGGTGTAGGTATAGCCCTTTTCCGCGCCGGTCTCGTAGATCGTGCCCCAGCCGTGGTACATGACGGCCTGCACCGGCTTCGCCAGCATCGACCATGTCGCCTCCTGGAGGGTATCGGGCGGGATCGAGGGGAAATCGGCCAGCGGACGGCGCTTCACCCATGCCGGCGCGGGGGTTACGGTCTTGTTGGTCGGCGCGATCTGCGAACGGTAGCAGATGAGCTGCGTCATTATCGCGGGCTGCTGCCCGGGCCGCCCTGCCGACATCGCGAGGATCTCCTCGGCCGGACCCGCCACGTTCATCGGCTCAGGCACTGCGTATACCCACTGGTTGAGCATGTCCACCGCGCCGCCCGAGCCCCAGATCGGCGGGCAGCGCACCGCAGGATCCCAGAACACGCTGAAACCCGGCCGCGCAATATGGCGGTGGTACTCCTGCGCTATGCCGCCGGAATAGCCCGGCCATCCGTCGCCGCCCTTCCAGAACCAGCGGTAGTAGGCCAGCACAGGATCGTCCGCCGGAACCACGCCGTCGGGGAAGCGCTCCTTCATCTTCGGCAGGTCCGTGCGCCAGTTGAGGGTCTTGCCGTCCACCTCCGGCGGCACGTCGCGCCCGGTCTCGGCCTTGTAGCGCCTGTGCTCCGTGTTGAACGACGGCTTGGTGCCGTCGCGCGCCTCGGAGATGGCCAGCACGCCGCAGAATCCGGGATGGTCGCCGTACATCCTGCCGTCCATCTCGATGAGCGGCTTCATCGCCTCCATGAACGCCGGATTGGATACCTCCGGCACGCCCTTCTTCTTTCCTGCCCAGCTGCCGTGGGAAGGCATGGTGCCGTCGCGGTTGACGCGCATGTACTTCGGGTCGGGCTTGTCGTCGTCCGGATAGACGGTGCGCATCGAGTGGTACAGCCCCACGCCGGCGACGATCGCATCGTCATAGGAGGTTCCGGCGTTGATGTCGCCCGGTCCGAGATACTTGAGGCCGTGCGTGAAGCCGTAGTCCGCAAGCGTGGCCTCAGGCGCGGCGTACCCCCACATGAGCGCCATCATGCGGTCGGCATGGCGCGGCCCCACGCCGATGCGGAACACGCGCACCTCCTTCACCTCGCCGCCGGCGGCGTCCCTGCCGGTCACGGTCACGCGCAGCGCATTCCAACCGGGCCTCAAGCGCGTCTCGACCCTGAATACGCACGCCGTCTCCGCGCCGCCCGCGAGATCGCCAACATCCAGCGCCTCGCGGCGGGCGCGCCCCGTCTCGACAAACTGCTCGGCCTCCACCTTGACACCTGACACCGCCGTGCCGGACGCGTTCAGCACGCGCACCGCGACGGTTGCGCCATCCTCTCCGCGCACGAACGCCTTGCGCCCGTCGATGATCAGGTTCATACGCTCGCTCGCGCAGGGCGTGATCGCCACGCGCCTTACGTACCCGTCTATCGGATGGTAGTTGGACGTAGCCCGGTCGCCGATGACCGGCTTGTAGCGCAGCGCAGGCGCAAGCGGCCCGGTCACCGCGAGCGCTGTCTCGCTCCTCGTGCCGTTGAAGTCCCACACCACGCGCCCGTTTGCCCCGAAGAAGAACGATATGTTCGCCAGCTTGCCGGGCGTAAGCCTCACCTCCGGGCCGTGCACGTTGACTGTGCAGTTGGAGAAGCCCGCATAGAGGATCGGAGTCCACGCCCCCCTGCGCCCGTGCAGCGTCAGCTGGAAGCCGCGATGCGTCTGTTTCGGCACGTAGGTGATCGCGAGATCGTCCCAGAGAATCCCCTCGTGCGTCTGCGTGGTGGAGCAGCCGAGCCTGCCGGGCGCGAACTCCGCCTCGAAGAGGAACGCCCCGGACGGAGTCCAGAGCCTGTCGAGCGCAAACCCTGCCGCAAGGGAGATGTTGGTGGCGTCGGTCGCATACATCCCGTCGGCTCCGAGACGCGCGCCTTTGCGCAGGGCGCCGCCGGAAGGCACGCCCTTCGTGAAGTCCCACACCTTCGCCTCGCCGCTCACCTTGGCGCACTCGCGCGGCGACATGATCTCGCACGAGACCGGCTGCATCGGCTCGATCGCCGGCGCGCATTCATCCACCTGCTGGCATCCGGCAAACGCCGCCGCCAGGACCGAAACCCAAACGTTCATCTTCATAATCGTGCTATCCTTTCGTTGGCCCGTGATTATACCACAGTCCTCCTGCAAACTCTATCCGCACCATGCGATCCGGGCGTCACTGCACGATGAACCGCGCCCCGACCGGACCGACCGTGGCGACATACGATACGTTGCCGTCCTCGCCGGTGCGCTTCTCCACCTTCTTGCAGCGCATCGTGCGCGATGGGTTCGCCACCGCGAACGCCGTCTCCTGGATGTTCTGCGCAGCCGTGGCGTTGAACGTGCAGATTGTCACCTCGATGTTGCCGCCGGCCTCGGAGCCGTCAAGCTCGATCTCCACCGGAAGCGTGTCCGATGCGGTGTTCACCGTCAGCGGGGCGTCCCACGTAACGTTGCGGTAGCCAGACGCGCCGGCGGGAACCACGAGCTTTGTGCCCTCGGCGAACGTGACCGCAAGCCCCTCCGCCGCCTCGGCGGAGGACACCTTGAGCGCTCCGGCCGTGACGTTGAGCGCGTTCGTGCCGGCGAGAGGCGCGGTACCCGCCGCGCCGTCGATGAACCGCGCCGTGCCGGCCAGCTCCAGCGTTCCCGCGCCGGCCTTGACCAGCACGCCGGCGTATGTCACCTGGTTCGACAGGCGCATCGTGCGGCCCGCCTGCACATCGAACGTCGCTCCGCCCTGGATCAGCATCCCGCGCGTAGGCTCCGTGAAGTCCACGCTGTTGGTAACCGTCGCCTTCATGAAGTTGGATAGCGTGATGGCGTTGTGGATGTCGTCGGACTTGGTGTATTGGCCGCCCCAGTTCCGGGCGTCGCCAAGATAGGTGGTGAACCGGCCAGGAGTGAACACGCCATCGAGTGCCTGCTGCGACAGCGTGAGCCGTCCGTGGTAGTTCGTGTTCGCGTGGTTGAGAGAGGCATGGCCGATCTGGTCGTTCATGTTGCGCAGCGTCAGGTTGCCATCGCCGCACAGCTCGGCGTTGATTGTCAGGGCCTTCGACTGCCCCAGTTGTATCAGCACGGCTGAACCGCTGACGGAATGCACGTTGAACCGTTCGGCGTTCAGCGTGCGCGTATTGTCGGAAGCCCACAGCCCGAAACTGAGCCCCTCGTACATGTTGACCTCCTTGAACGTGAGGGATGCTCCGGCCTTCCAGGACGAGTTGAATGCGATCGTCAGCGTGGCTT
>CAMPAA010000152.1 GCA_946631345.1 uncultured Verrucomicrobiota bacterium | reverse complement strand
GGATGGCGGTGCGCGGCGGTATCTCGGGTTCGTGCGGGAAGCGGAGTCGAACGGGTCGGATGGGGTGACGCACGTTGAGTTCCCCACGCCATGCAGCGTGCGCGACCTGCGCAGTGGTCGCGACATGGGCGCAAGGAAGGGCATGGATGTGCGACTCGATCCATGTCAGGCGGCGTTCTACGAACTATCCCCGTCCGGGGCACGGCAACCCGCCGCGCGGTTTTGAAATCCTCCCCCCGTGGGGGCGGCTTCGCCTCACCCCTACGGGTAGCGCCGCCTCACCCATAGCGCAAGGTGGCGCATTTATGCGATAGTTCGCGGCTGTGGTATAATACGCGGCATGGGAAACAGGAGGCGGGATGATTGATCTGCATGTGCACAGCACGGCGAGCGACGGGACGTGTTCGCCGACAGAGATTGCAGAGCGCGGGCGCGGATTCTCGGTGATGGCGCTCACGGACCACGACAACTGCGACGGCGTTCAGGAGTTCCTGTCGGCGGCGCGGGACGGGGGCGGCGTGAGGCTCGCAGGGATCGAGCTGAGCGTGGAGCCAGGCGAGGGGTACGGCAAGTTTCATCTCCTCGGACTGGGGATCGACCCGGACGACGCGGGCCTCAAGCGGTTCCTGCGGTGCGTGCTGGAAGGGCGCAACGCGCGCAACGAGAAGATACTGGCGCGCTTCGCGGATATCGGGATAGACATCCCGCGCGACGAGATCGCCAAATACGCACACGGCGAGGTGCTGGCGCGTCCGCACTTCGCGAGGTGGCTGATGGACCACGGCCATGCGACGGACGTGAAGGCGGCGTTCTGCGCGTACCTCACGCCGTCCTCGCCGCCCGAGACGAACTGCTACGTGACGCGCTACCATCCCGACCCCGGCGAGGCGTTCGACGTGATCCATGCGGCGGGCGGCGTGGCCGTGATGGCGCATCCGCGCTACTGGACGAAGGATCCCGCGCTTCTGCGCGCTGGGCTTGCGCCGCTGAAGGAGCGCGGGCTGGACGGAATCGAGGCCGTGTACCAGGCGAACGAGCCGGGCGAGACGATCGACCATCTGCGGGCGGCGAAGGAGCTGGGGCTGTGCGTTACGGCGGGGAGCGACTTCCACGGCGCGAACAAGCCTACGATCCCGCTCGGCATGTCGCTCGACGACGAACGCGCGTTCCTCAAGCCGTTCCTCGACCGTCTGGCGCGCTGAGGGCAAAGCGCCGATTCGGGCGAAGATTTCGCTTGAAAAAAAAATGAATCTGGTATCTTACGCACCAGTTTTTCCTTCAAAGCATAATAGGATATCACGATGGAATGCATGAATGGCGCGGTACGCGCAATGGCGTTTGCGGTTTCGGCGGGAGCCATGCTTGCCGCGCACGGGTTTGAGGTCGTGGAGAATGATGGCCGCTTCACGGTGCGTGACGGCGGCAAGGTCGTGGTGTCTGCGATATCCGCCGGCTGTGCTGACGAGGGATCGGGGCTGGAGGTCAAGCGGTCGCACGTTTCGCTCGGTGACGGCACGGAGGTGTGGAACCAGTGGTGCGAGGCGCGTGATGGCCGGTACCGGCTTGAGGTAGCGCGCCATCCAAACGGCGAGGTCGAGGTGACGATGATGGGAGAGGTGGATCCGTTCGACCATGTGCGGAAACGGTGCATATCGGTGAAGCTTTCCGATGTGTTCTCCGGCGCAGACTACAAGGCGCTCGAAGGGAACGGCAGGAGCTGGACTCCGAAGTCCGGGAAGTTTGACGGCTCTTTTGCCGGCGGGAACTTCCGCTGGCTGGCGGCGGGCGGGCTCACGTTCGACCTCAACCCCCTCGGCGCGGGCGACTACTGCAGCGGATACCAGAACGATGCCGTGCGTGGAGTGTGGTCCCTGCGGCGGGAAGGGAAGGGTCTGCGGCTCGATGTTCAATCCAACCTTACGCGCACCTACGGCGGCTACACCGGCGCGAAGCTCGTGCTGAGGAAAGGCCGCTTCGAGGACTACGACCGCATACACTTCCTGAGGTCATACCGCTATGCGAACCATCTGGCTGCATCGAGGCGGCTGGCGTTCGGCTCGCCGAAGCGCGGGAAATGCTATGCCGAGGGCGACGTGGACTTCGCCGAGGATCGGAAGCACGGCTGGCAATCAGGTGCCGAAGGCCGGCGCACGATTGTCGGGCATGGCGAGGGGGCCCTCTACTCCGCAGTGGCTGGGAGCGGCAGGGCGGTCTACCGGTTTGCCGACCTGCCCGACGGATACTACCTCTTTACGGTGGAGGCCGGAAACTACACCGGCGCGGCCAACTCGTTCGGCGTTTCCGTGAACGGCGCGGAGCTTGCGGCCCGCGTTTCGGTTGCGCCAAGGACGGCACGGGCCTTCTCTCGCGCAGTCCACGTGCAGGGCGGATGCGCCGATGTGGCGCTGGACGGCGACTGGCTCGTTTCCGCCATGGGAGTGCAGCCGGTTCTGGGCGATGCGGAGGACTACAGCGTGAAACGCGGGCTGTGGGTGACGGAGGGCTTCGAGCCGACAACGCTGTACCGCAGCGCCGACTACGGTCGGCCGGTGGAGTTCAAGGCGGCTGACGAAACGTACGAACTGCCCGAGCCTGGCACCGAGACGGCGGCGAAGCCGCGCGATCCACCGGCTCCGGTGGAGTTGCCCGACCCCCGGCAGGAATCGCTTTCGTGGCTCGAGGGCGGAAAAATCGACCGCATAGTATCCAATGCCTCTTCACTGTCGTGCGCAGACGATCCGAAGCGCCTCTCGAAGTACATAGGCGCGATATCCGAAGGCCGCGGATATTCGGCGCTGATGGTGTCGGGCATGCACAGCCGGCACACGTACCCGGCGCATCTCGACAGGGGCGTGGAGGCCATCCGCCGCATTGCCGCCGAAACGCACAGGCGGGGAATGAAGCTCCTCGACCACCATGACGCCACGCTCCTGTGGAACATCGACTCCGGCCTGCGCGTGCTGATGGAGCGCGTGCCTGAGCTGATCCGTTCCTATACGGACGGGCTGCCGTCGTTCCAGCTGTGCCCGTGCAACGACGAGTTCAACGAGAAGTACTACGGCTACCTGAGAAGGCTTGTCGAGGCCGGAGTGGATGGGTTCCAGATCGACGAGCTCGAGTTCTGGAGTCATGGGTGCGTGTGCGAGGCGTGCAGGAAGAGGTTCTTCCGCGAGACGGGGTGGAAGGTTCCCGCGAACGAATGCGACAAGGCTTTCCGCAACCCGAACTCTCCGCTGCGGAGGCGGTGGCACGACTGGCGCGTGAAGACGGTGACCAACTGGTTCATTGAGCTGCGCCGCCGGCTGAAGGACATAAAGCCCGACCTCGTGCTCACCATGTACACCACGCACTGGGGCTTCAGCTACTCGCTGCCACGGCGCGGGGGGAGCAACGACCTCATCGATCTCGGCCGCACCGTCAACTATTTCGGCACCGAGGTGATGACTCGCAACGTGATGAAGTCCGCCAGGGCGCTTCCTCCTCTCAGGAAGGCGTACAACCTGCTGAACGTTGGCTACGGCACGCCGATATGGGGATGGTACTACAGCTCGAACGCCAAATGCGACTACTTCGCGTGGGCGCTCGCGAACATGCACGGGCAGACGGCGCTACTCTCCGATCCGCCGCCAGACGCGGAGGCTCCGGACTACATCGGATTCGGCGGCTCGCGGGCCAACATGCGGCGCGCCGGCGCCAGAGCCGTGGCGCAGGTGGCCCTGCTCTTTTCAGGGTACAGCAGGGACTGGAACGCCGGATGCAGTTCCGTGCCGGACCTGCTCGGCACCGCGCAGACCCTGGAGGAGCTGCACGTGCCGTACGAGATGATCGGCGACATGTCGGTTACGGACGAGGCTCTGGCGAAATACAAGGTGCTGTACGTGGGGGCGTCGCACTGCCTGTCCGATGCCGAGGTGGCGGCGATACGCAGGTTCGCGGAGCGCGGAGGGTCGGTGTATCTGCGCGCGTTGGCAGGCACGTGCGACGAGTTCGGGGTGCCTCGCGCCAAATGGGCGTTTGGGGACATATTCGGGTTCAAGCCAGCGGTGCGCACTCCGTCCATCGCGGAGGAAGCGCGCCTCGGAAAGGGTACCGTGCGGTATTCCTCCGCGCTTCCCGGCGAAGGGCTCTGCTTCCGCGAGTTCATGCTCGGCAAGACGTGCGCGTTCTCGCCTGATCCGGTTCTTGCCGCGCAGTACCGCGAGGAGCTCGCGAAGTTCACGGAGAAGGCCGCGTTCTGGAAGGTGGACGCCCCGCCCATGGTGTACACGACGCTATGGCGGGAGCAGGACGGAAAGCTCGTGGCGCACTTCCTGAACGCCACGGGATGCGAAATGCATGCGGGTGACGTGTGCGACGCCGATGCGCCGGTGCCGCCGTTCCCGGATCTGGCGAAGGACATCGTTTTCACCGTACCCGGACTCAAGACGGGCAAGGCGGTTGCGTACAGCCCCGACTTAGCGTGGGGCGGCAGGCAGCTCAAGCTTGCGCAGAACGGCGATGGCACCGTGACGGTTACGCTGCCAAAGGAGTTTCTGAAGGGATACACGCTGGTCAGGATGTGGTGACGGCCATGCGCACGCATGAGCCGTCGGCGCACGAAAGCAAAAGGAAAGGAATACGCAATGGACATCAAAGTGGCAGGAAATGCGGGATCATGTGCAGCGAAGCCGGCCCTCGCGGCGGCGATGGCGATCTGCTTCGCGGCCTCCGCCCGGTGCGCGGATTTCACGTGGAAGGGTGATGCAGCGTCAAGCTGGCAGTCTGAAGGAAGCTACGAGGAAGGGGCCGTGCCAAAAGCCGGCGACAGGGTGACGGTGCCGGAAGGATGCACCGCCACTGTTACGGATGCCGATGTGGAGTTCGTGTCGAATCTCGGCGACGTTGTGCTGGTCAAGAGATGCGAGCTCGTGTTCGACGTGGCCAACGACTGCAAGGTCGAGTGCCCGATACACCAGCCGGAGGAGTCCATGTCCTCGCGCACGCTCAACGTGACGATCGTAAAGAGGGGCGCAGGAGCCATCGAGCTTGCGTCACGCGGAAAGATAACGTCCGATGTCATCGAAAGCGACTACCGCGCAAGCATCCGGGTGGAAGAGGGCGCGCTCAAGCTGCTCCAGACGGAAAACACCGCGTTCAACGGGCATACCGCAGCGATCGTGTCCCTTTATGTCGGCGAGAGCGCGGCGTTCTACACGGCCAGGAACGGGACCACGCGCGTGTTCGGCAGCTCGTTCGAGGGGTCGGGTCTGGTGACCAACGTGAATCCGGCGCTCTCCGCCACGGAATCCGAGAATCCGATGTTCGCGATGTACATGGGGACCAACACCTTCGCCGGCACGTTCGGCGGCAACATGAATTGCATGTTCACCTACTCTGAAGGCAACACCACCACATACCTTACGGGAACGAACAGCACGTTCACCGGAATACCGATAGTGTACGGGCACGGCGTCATCGGCGTGTCGAAGTTCGGCATGGCCGGCGAACCGTCGTCGGTTGGGACGCACGACACGATAGAGATGCGCAACAAGGGCAACGGCATCGTCTATCTCGGCAACGGGCCGGAGACGACGGACAAGGACATCATGCTCGGCTCGACGCCGTTCGCGAACGTGCTGGATGCCGGTGCAAACGGGGGCGTGACGTTCACCGGCACCTTCAGATACTCCAGCTCGGACAGGAAGCAGCACATGCTTGAGCTCGACGGCTCGAACACCGTGGCCGAGTGCGTCCTGTCCGGCCCGTTCAACGAGCCGGTGCTTTCAGGCGAATACGACTGGTCCACCTACATAACGAAGAAGGGCAAGGGTGTGTGGCGTATGGCCGACAATTCCTCGCGGCGCAACCGCGGCGCGATAGCCGTGGAGGCGGGCACCCTGCGCTTTGATTCCATCGCCGAAACGAACAAGGTGTGCTCGCTCGGCCTGGCGAACCTGCTGCGCGAGTGTGGCGTGTACGCCAACGCCGCCGAAGCTCCGTTGGTGCCATACGCGCTGCTGCTCGGCGGCTCGCAGGAGGGGGCGACGCTGGAGTACACCGGCTCCGGCGAGGCATACTGCAGGTCGAGGCCGATCGCAGTGCAGGGAGATGCCACCATCAGGAACGCAACCGCAAACGGCTTCGACCTCGCGGGCGTGTTCGGCTACGGCGACGGCTCCAAGACCCTCACCCTCGACGGCGACGACACTTCGGTGACGAACCGGCTTTCGGACATAACCAACGGGTGCGGCAGGCTCTCAATCGCGAAGACTGGGGGCGGCACATGGTCGATCGGCGGGGACCTCTCGTTCAACGGCGACGTGGACGTGAAGGAGGGCACGCTGATCGTGCGGCGAGACCTGCCGTACTACACATGGTTCAGGCTTAACATAAAGCAGAACTGGCAGGACTATCTGCAGAACACGGCTGGGTGGTCGCTTACGAGCTATGGGGCAAGCAATTCAAGGGCCGTGCAGCTGCAGGAGTTCGGCCTTTTCGACGGCGACGGGGTGCGCAGGAACTTGAACCTTTCCACGAACAACACCGACTACGCGCATCTTGCCGAGAACGAGGTGGCGTTCGAGGCGGGGATCGTCGCGTCCACCCAGCCGGGACGCTGCCTGGCCAACCTGTTCGACGGAAAGGCCACTACGGCGAGCGCCACGTTCGGATGCCACATGTATTCGCCGCTGACCCTGGATTCCAGCCGCCCTACATCATATATGCGGGTAGCTGATGATACGTCGTGGATTCGCATTGTCATGCGGCTTGCGGACGACACGCCGGAGATCACCCGCTTCGACTACTCGGACTGCTGGGGGGCCAACAGGCTGGAAACCCAGAACCAAAACCTGAAGAACTCTATGTTCGCCTATTCTCTGGAGGGTAGCATCGACGGCGAACACTGGAACGAGCTTACCAACGTGGAAGAGCTTGCGACCTGCAACTACACTGACCACAGCTGGACATACGGCGATGCAGCCATATCCACCGCCGACAGGCCAGGCGCTGGATTCCCGATAGCCACGCGGTACCACGAAGGGACGATGAGCGTGTTCGGAGGGGTGGAGCAGGTGTCGGTCGCCGCCGGGGCTCGGCTTGTCGCCGACATCCGCGACGGCGGCACGGTCACGGTCAAGGGGCTGAAGCTCGATCCGTCCGCAGGTGTGGGTGCGTTCGAGGGTGTCGCGTTTGCGGCTGTAGGCACGCTGAACATTGTCAATTCAGCGGCTGCACTGGAGGCCAGCTTCACGCCTGGACTTGTCGGCTGCACCGATTTCGGGAACATCGCGAAATGGTCGTTGCGCATGGATGGCGAGGAGAACAGAAGATTCTGCTTTTCGGTGTCAGGCGGGACTATCCGCGTTTTCCGCAGAGGTCTGACCATATCGTTCAGGTGATGCGTTAGGATGTAATTGCAAATCCCCGCCATTGAGGACGCGCGCGCGCCGCCCACCGGAGAGCGTTCTGCCGTGCGGACACCCCGAACCCCGCCTATGGCCACCCCTAACCCCGCCTGTGGACACTCCTAACCCCGCCTGTGGCCAATCGGATTCCGCCTGTGAACAAACGGATTCCGTCTGTGAACAAAACCTTTTCCGTGTCTGAACAGTCATGTGTTTTGGCGTCAATACTCGGTAGAATTGACGCCAAAACACTATAGAATTGACGCAAGAACACTGTTGAAATGACGCCAATTCTTTTTTGTGGTCACAGACCCCACTCCTTTTGGCCACAGATGCCACTCCATCTGGACACAGAGCGGTGCCGGTTTGGACACGGAAAGAAAGGGAATTGGCGCTTA
>CAMPAA010000151.1 GCA_946631345.1 uncultured Verrucomicrobiota bacterium | reverse complement strand
TGCTCGTGTTCGACGAGATCGACTCCAACATCGGCGGCGAGGTGGGGCGCGCCGTGGGCGAGCGCCTGCGCGCCGTGAGCCGCCACCACCAGGTGATCGCGATCACCCACCTGCCGCAGAGCGCGGTGTGGGGCGACCGGCACCTCGCCGTGGCGAAGACCGTCTCCGGCGGCCGCACGCGCACCGCGATCCGCGTGCTGGAGGGCGACGACCGCGTCGCCGAGATCGCGCGCATGCTCGGCGGGGCGTCCCTCACGAGCGTCGTCGCGCAGCACGCGCGCGAGCTCCTCGCGCTCGCCGCATCCGATTCCCCCAAGAAGAAATGAGAGTTCCCAATGACTGTCATCGTTGACTACCGGGCCGGCAACCTCACGAGCGTGAAGCTTGCGTTTGCCGCCCTCGGCGAGCCGGTGGAGGTGACGAACGACCCCGGCAAGGTGCGCGCCGCGCCGCGCGTCGTGTTCCCCGGCGTAGGGGCCGCGCGGAGCGCGATGGACAACTTGCGCGACCTCGGTCTCGTCGACGCCGTGAAGGAGGCCGCCACGGACGGGCGTCCGTTCCTCGGCATCTGCCTCGGCATGCAGATCCTCTTCGCGCACTCGGAGGAGGACGGCGGCGTAGACACGCTCGGCGTGCTGCCGGGCCAGGTGCGCCGCTTCCCGTCCGTGCCCGGCTGCAAAGTGCCCGAAATCGGCTGGAACCAGGTGAACGGCGGCGCGGAATACTATTTCGTGCACAGCTACTACGCGGAACTCGGGCCGTGGACCTTCGGCAAAACGGAATACGCCGGAATCGAGTTCACCTCGATGGTCAAGCAGGGCCGGATGTGGGCGTGCCAGTTCCATCCCGAGAAGTCGGGGCGCGTGGGGCTTGAGCTGCTGAAAGGATGGCTCGCATGCTGACGAAACGCATCATCCCGTGCCTCGACGTGCGCGACGGACGCGTCACGAAGGGCGTCAAGTTCAAAAACAACGTCGACCTCGGCGATCCCGTGGAGATGGCGGTCGCCTATTCGAACGGCGGCGCGGACGAGCTCGTGTTCTACGACATCACGGCGTCCGCGGAGCGGCGTCCGACCGACATCGGCATGGTGGCGGCGGTGGCGGAGTCGATCCGTATCCCGTTCGCGGTGGGCGGCGGCGTGTCGGACGTGGGCGACATGGAGCGCGTGATCCTCGCGGGCGCGGAGAAGGTGAGCGTTAATTCCCTCGCCGTGCGCAACCCGCAGATCATCGCGGACGGCGCGAAGGAGTTCGGTGCGCAGTGCGTGGTGCTCGGCATGGATCCCGTGAAGAGCGACAACCCGAAGTGTCCGAGCGGCTACGAGATCACCACGCGCGGCTTCCGCGAGTACACGGGAATGGACGCCGTGGAGTGGGCGAAGCGCGCGGTGGACCTCGGGGTGGGCGAGATCGTGGTGAACAGCGTGGACGCGGACGGCACGCGCGCGGGCTTCGAGCTCACGATCACGCGGCTCATCGCCGAGGCGGTGCCCGTGCCCGTGGTCGCCTCGGGCGGCGCGGGCCAGCCGTCGCACCTCGCGGACGCCTTCAACCTCGCGCACGCCGACGCGGCGATCGTGGCGGGCATGGTCCACACGGGCGACTGGACGATCGCACAGATCAAGCACGACCTCGCCGCCGCCGGCGTCCCCGTCCGGAAGGTCTGGTAAGACCAAAGGCCGAACCGACAATCCAGCCGGTTGCGTGTTGAGGTTCCGAGTGGGAGTAGGATGAGCACGGCAAATCGCTCCCGCGTGACAGCACACCCCTTATTGAGGGCATGCGTACATCTTTGGCGGTGCTGACTAGAACGGTGCGCAAGCATCGGGGAAATCTGGTATAATATACGGCAAAGACATGGTTCGCAAAATCTTCATATCAAGTGTTCAGCGAGAGCTTTCTGCTGAGAGGGAGGCTATTGTGGATCTAGTATCCGACAATCCTCAGCTAGCGCGTTTCTTCTCCACGTTTGCCTTCGAGTTTGACGTGCCTGCGTCCGACAAGCGGACAGACGAGGTGTACCTTGCCGAGCTTGCCGTCAGCGACTTGTATGTGGGCATAATCGGCAACGATTATGGTGGACTCACCTCCGATGGCGTATCGGCCACGGAAAGTGAATATGACGAAGCAACACGGCTCGGCATTCCACGCTTCATCTTCGTCAAGGGGTCGTCGGACAAGATGCGCGATCCACGCGAACGGAATTTCCTGCGTAAGGTCTCTCCAGGGTTGATTCGCGTTCGATTCGAGAACACGGAGGAACTGCTTGCGGCGTTGACCGAAAGTCTTGACCGTTATCTGGCCGAGAACAAGGTTGTGTATGCGGGACTCACATACGAAGAGGAGCCTGTCGGGAAATGGGAAGAACTTGACGAGGACAAGATTCGCTGGTTTGTCCGCACGGCCCGAGAGAAGCGCGGTTTCCCGTTCCCTGTGGATGCGCCGGTTGAAAAGGTGCTGAAACATCTTAAAATGGTGACGGACGGTGTGCCAAACCGTGCGGCGATGCTGTGCTTCGGCAAGGATGCGCATCTTTACGCGACATCGCCAGGCGTGAAGTGCATCCTTTGGTATGGCAAGGAACGTCGCAAGCCGGCGGGGTCATACAAATGGTTTGAGGGCAACCTTTTTGAAGTCTCCGACAAGACGATTGAATTCATCAAGGAGAAGCTCGATCTTCGCATCGGCGGGCATACACTTGGCGCACAATCTGACGACACCTTCGAGATTGACGAAAAGGTTGTCGCGGAGATGGTCAACAACGGGATCGCGCATCGCGACTACACGTCTTCGGCGACCGTGCAGGTGGAACTGTTTCGTGATCGCCTTACTGTGTTCAGTCCGGGGCCGATGCACAGGGACATGAGATTCGAGATGCTTGCCGAAGACCATCAGTCCTACGCGACAAATCCGATCATAGCCCATGCGCTCTTCTACGTGAAGTACATCGAAGAGATAGGGTCCGGCACTGTAGACATGTTTGACCTCTGCAAGGCGACGGGTCTGCGTCCACCGGCATTCGACATTGATGCTCGGCATTTCACTGTTACTGTCTATCGTCCCGAATTCGACGAACACGGCAACCGCATTCCCGCGACCAGAGAAGAAGTCAGTGTAAAAACCGCAGAAGTCGGGGTAAAAACGGCGGAAGTCAGAACAAAAGCGCAGGAAGTCGGTGTATATCCAGAACAAATCGGTCCAAAAGCGACGGAAGTCGGTCCATATCCAGAACAAAACAGTCCAAAAGCAACGGAAGTCGGTCCATATCCAGAACAAATCGGTTCAAAAGTTACGGAAGTCAGTACAAAGCCAGATTTTGACACCGTAATGAAAAATTATCGTAAGGACTTCAGAGAAACTTGTGCAAAAGTTTGGGAGTGCATTGCTGGAGATAGCACAGTGTCCAGAAGAGGAATGTCTGTTTCTCTCAGAATCGCAGAAAGTAGCATACAGAGCGCAATGAACGCGCTTCAGGAAGTTGGTCTGCTGAAGCGTGAAGGATATGGAAAAGGCCGGAAGTGGATTGTCAAGTCAGCCGTTGAGGTGCCGGAGGTGGTAGGATGAGCGCGGCAAATCGCACAATCCTCGTCGCGGGCATGGACACCTTCACGGCGGCGCTGGCAGAGACGGTCTGGGCACTTGTACGTCAGAAGAAAGCAAAAGCGTCGCTGAAGGAATCGCTCGCCGCGCTCACCGCCGCGCAAAAGTCGCTGATTGATTCCTCCTTTGTCAAGGAGACGGAGAATACAGGGAGTGTGAAGGCATGAGACATTTTGCGTATGTAAACTGGTTTAATTTAGAGAAGGGTTTCGGAACGGTCGTTACGCCGAAGTTGAGTGTTCCGCCAGAACATCGTCCTTTGTCCGGAGATTTAGTCAAGTTGTTTCTTCATATCAACGAGATGAGTTCTCATTTTGCACCGCGAGAGAATGACTGGATTCTTTTTTCGAAGGCGTCAATCAGCCACCAGAAGTTGAGTGCAATGGTTGCGACACTTGTCCACTTTTCAAAAGAAGAGACGGTGATGCTGGCACTGGAACATTGTGGTGACGCTGGTCGGATAGATGGATCGGTTGAATATTCGCGCGGTCACATTAGGCATTTTAAGTTAAATGTCTGTGGAGAGATCCTGAAGCAGTGTGGCGCGGCAATGGGAGTGACACGTGTTCCTTCGGCGATTGTCGACTGGCTTGGAAGGAAATCGCCGGAGGAGCGAAAGGAGACCATTAAGAATGTCCTGTCCTCTGCTGCTGATGAGATGAAGAAACTCTTTTTGCCAGAAGTGGATGATGGGTCGCAACCCAAGGATGAAATTTCGGTACAGATTAGAGAAGCCATCCTTGCAGATCTCTTGTCGTCGCAGCCGCCCCGGTTTTCCGAGATCCCCTCTTGGTGTGACTTGAGTGAATACCGTGAAGAACTGGATAGGTTCGTCGCGGAATCTTCTTTGTCCGATCTTGCCGCAATCATTCGTAGTGGGCTGCTCCCGTCTGACCGTATAGCTTCTGTCCTTGTTGAGCGAATGAATGTTGCTGTTGCCAATTCTGGTGATGAACTATGGGTATTTGCGAAGCAGCTGATCGGAGATGCTAGTGACCGTGAAAAGATCCTGCCGTTGATAATCGGAACTGAGGGATTTTCTGAGCGGGTCTGTGCGATGCTGTTTGCGATGACGGGAGAGGAGGAGTTCATCTCCAGGATTACGGACGTTCAATCATTGATTGAGTGGTTGAAAGAGCTGGCGCCAGTAAATGTTCTTTCGTTTCTGCGCAACTACGGCCCATTTGTTGATCCCGAGTCCGAGAGTGATGAAATTTTCTCGGGTATCGGCTTGGAGAAGCTCAGCGCGGCGATTCGACTTCTCCCGGCGGCTGAACGGTACGGATTTCTGATGCAGTTCCCCAAGGCGGATGTACTTAGAGTTGTCTGGGAACAGTTCCGTAATGACATGCTTTTTGTGCAATGCATGGGCGAGATCTGGCCTGCAGAGAAGGCCAAGGTTCCGTATGTGTCATTTGATCTTGAGTCGGACGGCGAGGAGATACGCGAGTTTGCCTTTCGTGCCGAGGGCAATACCAGAGCCTATGACGGTGAGGAGCAGCTGGAGGCCCTCGGTAATGCTTTGCAACGGCATTCGATCGTTGTCGGACACAACGTGAAGAAATGGGACCTGCCGGTTCTGGAGAATAAGGGGATCACGACTGGTGCGTTTGTCTGGGATACGCTGGAAATCGAACTGTTGCTTAATCCTTGCCGTTATGCGTACTCACTGCATGCTGCTCATCATGCCAAGGAAGACGTCGAGTTGACGGATAAGCTGTTTTGGGATCAGCTTTATCGGCTGTCGCTTGAACCGGATCTCTGCGAAAGGTTCACGGACTTCTTCCCCAGTGAAATCAGGAACATCTTGCAAGAGCTTCAAAAGCCGTGGTACGCAGAGTATTTTAAGCGTGAGTCTAGTTCGACTTCCTCTTTTTTCCAGACGCCTGGCGATCTTGACGCAAGCATCGTCACCGCTCTTGATGGAATCGATGCAACGGTTGGGGATGGCACGGCGTTGATCGTGGCACCACGGGAACTCTGGGGGCATGTCGCTCAACACGCTACAGTTTCCTTCCTTGGCGATGACGACTCCATTGCTTATTGTCCGTTTGATCGTCGAAAGATCGCGGACTATCAGTTCGCGAATCCTCTGGACAAGGCGATTCTTGAACGATATGTCGAAGGTGTAAAGACGCCAGTGCCGGCCAATCTCGCTCAATACCTTCGCATCAATACATTCACTGACGAGGTCATAGCAATACTGGTGTCGCCAGATAGCTACAAGGTCCGTTGCGTTGATGCCGATGGACTTGAGGCAGCGGTCAAAGGTGGCCCGTTTGACCATGTTTTCCTGATCGGCACCGAACTTGTCAATCGACTGCATCAGTATCGGTTACCCGAGACATACGAGGCGGAGGCGTTTATTGGTGAGAAATGCTGGATTCCCATGCGACTCGCTTCTGCAGGCTTCGTGTCTGTTCCGAAAAATGCTAAAAACGAAGAAGACAAAAACGACTTACGGTGCATCAAAGCATTCGCGGGCGCGGATGCTCTTGCTTCGGCCAAGAATGTCTGGGTCGAGCGTAAAGCCAATGGCCGGTTCTCCGTCGGCTATAGTCTGGATTTCAAAGCGTCGCTTGATGCGATGCTTAAAGCGACAACTGGAGCGGCGGTTCACAATCTCCCCTGGAACCGTGTTTCATCTGCTACGCCGCAGTCATTTCGATTAGTAACGAGCGAACGGATTGAAAATAGATATGATCCTTCGGAGAGCCGCGTGACGTCGGTTTCACCGGCGAAGGCGGCATATTGGTCGTACCAATTCAAACTCCTTGAGACTGTAAAGAATGATGCGGGGACTTTCCCGATTGTCTATGTAGTAGATGATGCCGCCGAAATCTCCTCGGTTCGTGATTATGCCGTCCGGAAGGGGTATCTAGTTCCGCCAGATATCGGTCTTTCTGCCGCCCAGACGTGGATGCGTCGCAGGTTGAATGCGCTGATCGTAATTAGCCGGGATGATTTGGCGCATTTCCTCGCTTTGCGTTCCGATGCAGCGTTCGCCGTCGTCTTTGACAGGATGTCGGTTGAGAAATGCATGATGATGTGGCAGGGAATGTCCTTTGGCGACGAGGCGAAGCTTTCCGGTGCGTCAGATATCGGAACGTCAGGGGTGCATCATGTCGGCACGCCGCGTGATGCCATGCTCTCCGCCTGGCCCATTTTCGCCCACTATCAGCGTATCGTTCGCGCCAACAACGGGCAGTCCAAGGTGTACTTGCTTGATCCGTACCTGGACGATTACCCCGAACTCGCAGAGAGTTGGAAAGTCGGAGCTCTTCCTGCTCAGATGTGGGAAGACGAAGCTTCTCGCCTCGCCGATATGGATGTTGCGAGGGAGGTGTTCCCCGCACCAGACCCTGATGAGCAGAAGATGTCTAATTCCGATATAGATGCCGCGATGGGTGTGATAGGTGACATGCTCCTGCCGAAGGGTGCTGAGTGGCACGAGTATCAGAAACCGGTATTGCGCGCAATTCTTTCCAAGGAGCATGACTTGGTCATCTCGATTCCGACTGGTGGTGGCAAGTCCATTCTTTTCCAGGGCCCTGCACTGTATCAGTCAATGCGTACCAATCGGCTGTCGATTGTGATTACGCCACTTAAGGCCCTTATGGAGGATCAGATCATCGGACTGCGTGGGCACGGCTTTACGCCCAATGTGGAGTATCTTAACAGCGATCGTTCGTATTTCGAAACGCGCCAAATCTATCGTCGGATCGGTGGCGGTGAGATAGCGTTGCTTTATGTAACGCCAGAGAGATTTCGTTCAAAGGCTTTCATAAATGCTCTGGACCGCCGAATTGCCATGGATGACGGATTGGAGTATTTCATCTTCGACGAAGCGCATTGCGTTTCGCAGTGGGGTCAGGAGTTCCGTCCCGATTATCTGCATGTGATGGACTGGTGCCGAGGATTGAAGGCGGCCCATCCGGGAACTTGTGCAACGTTCTATTCGGCAACGATGACCGGTCTTATCGAGAATGATATTCGCGCTTATGTCAATGACGTCCAACGCGTCGGGCAGCCCGTGGAGGATTACAACCCGATTCGCGACCATATCGGCATGTCCTTCCGTAAAGTCGCTCGTTCCGACGAGGCTCATGTCGAGTCTATAATTGATTACATACAGAAGAAGAACGTCGATTCCGAGAAAAGTCGAATGCTCGTTTTCTGTTTGTTGCGACA
>CAMPAA010000150.1 GCA_946631345.1 uncultured Verrucomicrobiota bacterium | reverse complement strand
ACGGGCACGACTGCTTCGCGTGGCGTGGCCACCGGCGTTTCTACAACAGTCACTTCCGCAACCACATCACTTACGGCGGATGGCGCTGGCATGGGCATGGGCGGCCTGACAACAGGCGCTTCGGCGACGGGCACGACTGCTTCGCGTGGCGTGGCCACCGGCGCTTCTGCAACTGTCACTTTCGCAGCTATATCACTTACGGCAGATGGCGCTGGCATGGGCATGGGCTGCCTGGCAACCGACGTTTCGGCAACGGGCACAACAGCTTCGCGTGGCGTGGCCACCGGTGTTTCTACGACAGTCACTTTCGTAGCTACATCACTTACGGCGGATGGCGCTGGCATGGGCATGGGCTGCCTGGCAACAGGCGTTTCTGCGATGGGCGCGACTACTTCGCGTGGCGTGAACACCGGTGTTTCTACGACAGTCACTTTCGCAGCTACATCACTTACGACGGATGGCGCTGGCATGGGCATGGGCGGCCTGGCAACAGGCGCTTCTGCGATGGTCACGACAGCTTCGCGTGGCGTGGACACCGGCGTTTCTACAACAGTCACTTTCGCAACCGCATCACTTGCGACGGATGGCGCTGGCATGGGCGGTTTTACTGCAGGCAACCCTACGCCAACGGGCTTGACTGACGGCACTTCAACGATAGACGTTTCTGTTAAAACTGTTTTGGACGGCGCACAGACAGCGGCGATTGGCGCAACTGCCTTGTCTGGCACGATGAACTCAACGGCATCTGACGGCTGGCCAATTATCGCATTGTCGCCATCAACCGCATCGTCATCTTCAAAAACAACCGGCCGACCGATGTATAATCCATGGTGAGAGTGAAACGCAGGTTTTTGAGAAGCACACGAATCGCCTTGGGCATTGGGTTCACAATCTTTTGCCGCCAACGGTTCAGCCATTGCTGCAGCAAATCGGTCAACTGCCGAGTCATTCGGAACAGGGAACAAAAGCGGCGAAAGCCCATCTGATGACACAAGGCGCAGACTCGTCGGACAAACTCCACCAATATCGAAAGTCAGGGCATCTATCATCAGATTTCCTCCTTTCTTACCGTGAAGTCCTCAAGTTCGCCTTCGGCTCGCGCTTCTTGCGCCTGTGCCTCCGCAGCCATCCATACGGCACGATGCTCGTCTATTTTCATTCGGTTCTTTGTCGCAATATTGAGATTATCCCGCGCCGTCTCTGCGGCGGACTCTTTCATCCGGACATCTCCTTCTGCCCGCTTCACATTGTCAGCCTTGAGTACCCCTTCTTCGTCGATACGAGCGACACCCTCGTTGGCAAGGTCAATCTGATCTCGGCTGACCTCGCGTCCGATAATCGTGTCGTATATCCTGTCGCGCCGCTCCTCCTTCGTGTTCTCCCACTCCGCAAGGTCGCGCCGACGTGCAGCCAATGCCTCTTCCGCCAACGCAAGATTGCGTTTCGCGGCAACGAGTTCGCCCGACGCGCGGTCTTCGCGCATCGAACGAATCTTCAGCAGCGGCTGGAGCACATATGCCATTATGAAACTGCCTCCTTCAACTTCGCAATGGAATCTACGTATGTAGGCTTTTCATCCAATCCCTGCCTGAGATAGGCATTGACCGCTCCATTTTTCTGGATTGCCTCATCGGCCTCTGGATCCGACCCCTTTTTGTATTCGCCGATCTTCAAGAGCAGCTCGACTTCGGCATATTTTGCGAGAAGAGTTCGGAGCTTTGCGGCGGCGGCCTTGTGATCCTTCGGTATGATGGCCGACTGGCACCTTGAAACCGAAGCGAGGATGTCGATAGCCGGGTAATGATTCATCTGCGCAAGCTTACGCGAAAGGATGATATGCCCATCAAGAATGGAGCGCGTCTCGTCAGCGATTGGCTCTGTCATGTCATCACCCTCCACAAGAACGGTGTAAAGCGCAGTGATGGAGCCTTTTGAGGAATTTCCGGCGCGTTCCATGAGCTTCGGCAGCTCCGAAAACACGCTAGGCGGAAATCCTCGACGCGTTGGCGGTTCGCCTGCGGCGAGGCCGATCTCGCGTTGCGCGCGACCAAAACGCGTTACGCTATCCATGAGAAGCAGCACCTTCATTCCTCGATCACGGAAAGATTCAGCAATGGATGTCGCGACATATGCGGCTTTGAGCCGCTCCATTGAAGGACGGTCAGACGTGGAGATCACGAGAACGGATTTCTTGAGGCCTTCCGGCCCGAGATCCTTTTCGATGAATTCGCGCACCTCGCGGCCACGCTCGCCAATCAGGGCAAGAACCGTCACCTCAGCCTCCGTATTCCGGATGATCTGCGCGAGCAGCGTGGACTTGCCGCCGCCGGCGGCGGCGAATATACCCATGCGCTGCCCTTCGCCACAGGTGAGAAGTCCGTCAATCGCGCGGACGCCAAGCGAGATGGGCTTTGAGATGATCGTCCGCTCCAGCGGCGACGGCGGCGGGGCATAGACAGGATAGTAGCCGTCAGGCCGCAGAGGACCTTTGGCATCGGTGTCCATCGGCCGTCCAAGGCCGTCAAGAACCCGCCCA
Source organism: uncultured Verrucomicrobiota bacterium (assembly GCA_946631345.1). Classification (GTDB taxonomy): domain Bacteria; phylum Verrucomicrobiota; class Kiritimatiellia; order RFP12; family UBA1067; genus UBA1731. The sequence continues at coordinate 5,258 of CAMPAA010000150.1, read as the reverse complement.
AGGAGATTCATGCCGACCGGAACCATTTGCACGCGCCGAGTCGGGATGACTTCGGTCTCGGCGGAGATGCCGATCATCGGGCCAAGCGCGGTAAGCAGCGCGGCGTCTTTGGTGAAGCCGACGACCTCAGCCTGCACTTCATGGTTTTCCCACGGATTGCGCAGGATGCAGACCTCCCCCACCTTCACGCCTGGAACGGAAGCCTTGATGATCGTGCCCACGACCTGGATTACCTTGCCCTTCACATCAATAGGCTGGGCATCTTCCACCGCGCGATTGAGCACTTCGGGTATGTAGTCGAACACCCCCGTCACTTGCACCCCCCGGAAATATGTCTCTCAAGCGAACGCTTGATGGCGGCAAGCTGCGTTTCTACGGATGCGTCGGCAACGCCGGCCTCTGTCTCAAGAACACATGCCGCCCCTTTCAAGCGCTGATCCTCCACCACATCGAAAGTCTCGACGGTCGGATAATCCGAACGCAGTTCCTCAAGACGTTCCCTGACAACGTCCGTCATGCCTGGCGCGACCTTCAATGTCACGTGCCGTTGAGTGCGGATGACTGCATTCATCGTCTTTCGGACAATGTTTATGACCATCTCCTTGTCGCCTATCTCCACCACGCAAGACTTGAGCGCCTTCATAACCACGTCAGCCATCTTGCCCTCGACAGATTCCATGAACGCCACGGACTGATCTACCAGCTCAAGCTTCTGCATGGCAATCTCCAGTTTCCCTTTCTGGAGCCCTTCCTCATAGCCGCGCTGCTTTTCGGACTCAAAGGCAACCTTTGCATCCTCACGGATCCGAGCAGCCTCATCTTCCGCCGCAGCGATGATCTCTTCGGCCTTGCGAACAGTTGCTACCTCCGCCATCTTCACCAGACGGCGATCTGAAACGAGCGTGAAATCGGGTTTTTCTATCAGCAGCATAACGAATACGCCTCCGGGAACTTGAGTTTCAGAAGCCTTGCAAAATCAGAGTCGAGGCCATCGCGCCGCGAATCTTTCGCCCCACGCCACGTTGACGGATTACCGGAGGCGAGAGACGTGAAAGGCGAACCTTTTGGAAACTTTAACTTCATCCGCGCCACGACATGCGCTGGGGCGGCAGAAACAAGAGAAAGAAGAATTTCAGATCCCGCCGCCATTACGCAATCAGCCAATCTATGCGTATCATCGTCTCCGCGGGATGCTACCTTCATGTTCCGAAGGCCACTGAAATAAGCAGTAAAGGTAAACACATCTGGATAAACGCCCGGGAGCGCACCCTTGAGGCCACGAACGCTAACGCCATCCGTAACCATGCGCAAATGCTCGGCACAGACAAGCGCCCCAAGCCATTTTGTCATCTCAAGCAGCGTGGCACCTTCCAAAAGCGCCAAGCGGCTCCAGTCGTTCTTCGGAAAATCGTGGAAGCACGGCTCAACCCCAAGTTTCTCCAGCATCCAGGCCTTGACGCGCGATGACGACGCAACGTGCGAGACGAAGGACGTATCCACCTTTTCGCTCACCTTGATATCAGCGATCCAGCTTTCATGCACCTGCGACGCAAAGTTCCAGAGGAAATCACGCACATGCGGCCAGAGCGCGGCATCAGCGACAAGCGCACGGGCCGCATCGATGGATATCACGTTATCCATTGCCTTGACGCTCCTTTCTTTGCTTCCAGGTAACGAGCCCATCGCGATTGCGCTTCGGCGGCTCGCCCGGAAATCTTCAAGGCCCGTGTTTCAAGGACGGCTTCGGCATGGGCAAGTTCAGGCGGGAAGTCGGCTGCCCGCAGCACTTCCACCGCCCGCGACGGCTCCCCTTCTGACAGCAGTATCTCCGCCAGCGCGGCGGCGGCTATTCCATCGCACGGATCGTCCTCGCTAAGCGCCTCGCAGACGTTGCGCGCGCGGTCACGCCGACCGTGCCGCATGAACATCCATGCAGCCGTCAAAAGGAACTGTCTTTCCGTCGCTTCCATCAGCCTTTCTTACTTCTTCGGCGGGGCATCGCGAAAGACCGTCACCATGATCTTCTCTGCGGTAAGCCCTTCAATGGAATTCTTGACGAGTCCCTTGATGGACGGGATTATGTCGGTGATGTCCACATCCCATCGCGAGCGGATGGCAACTGCGGCAGACGACGGGAGCGCATGTCTGGCGAAGGGGTCGTTCTCAGGCAGCACTATGTGCACGCGCGCATCCACCACGCCATCGACCCCGGATATTGTCTTTGCAAGGTCCTGGGCCAACGCATCCATGAAGCGTATGCGCTCTTCGCTCGGCGAAGAGATCATCCCCGTCTTCTTGAAAACCTCACCGATCCCCTGATGGGCGCGGCGTGGAAGGCCCTTGCGTTCCAGGAGGTTAACCGCCTCCGCGAAGTTCGACTCCATTATCGTGACGTTCCACGTCCCTTCTTCGCCTGGCGACTTGCGGCAGCCTATCCCGGCGTCCAGAAGCGCGGCCATGACAAGATTGGCCTGTCGCTCCTCCAGAGAGGAGTGAAGCACCGCCTCCTTGTCGCATCCGGCAAGCAGAAGCGCCGCTGCGAATGCGAAAGGCATCGCGAAAGCCCTTGATGTTTTCATTTCTGCTCCTTTTCTGTACTCCTGGGTTTCAGTCCCCCTATGTCTCCTATTGGTTCTTGACCAGCGTCTGGATTGCATTTGAGGACTTGTCGGCGACCTTCGTCACCACCTCCTGCTGAAATGCAAGGTTCATCACCTCGTATTGCAGCTCCACAAGCTCCCTGGCCGCTACGTTTCCCGAACTTTTCAGTTCGGAGAGCGCCCGTATGCGGTGCAGTATGCCCTGGTTGTTCACCTGCGCCGAACGCCATGACGCGGCCACCTCCGACGCAAACGGTATGGGATCTGCACCCATCGCAGCCTGAAACCGCGCCACAGACGCAGGATTGGCGACCGCCGCCACATTCTGTGCGCCACTCGCCGGGTCAAGTTGCGTTGCACCGGCGCCGGCAGCCTTGATTGCCTCTACCATCATTGCTTCAGTCATGCCATCAAATCCTTTGCAAGTTGCGCCGCCGCAAGGTCTGCGCCGTCTGACGCCGCCTCCGCAAGCGAACACATGGCCTCGTTTCTCCGGTTCATCCGCAGCAGCGCCATGCCCCTGAACGCCTTGAGCATGGCAGATTGCGGAAAGCGTGGAAGCGCCTCGCGGTCGATGTAGTCCACCGCACCGGCGAAGTCCATCATGCTGATGAATAGAATTGCGTTCGCCACGGCGACGGACGCCTCGCCCGGACGGAACCGCCCCAGAGCCGCGAGAATCTTCGCGGCAGACCGGAAGCGGTTCTGCCCGGTCGCCATAAGGGCGACATTCAACAGCAATCGCGCCTCTTCGCTTTCGATCTTTAGCATCACCGGAAGTTAGAGGCGATTGAATTGAGCGCGTCTCCCATGTTCTTGTTGATGTTCGTCATCGTCGTGAGAGCGAGGTTCCACTGCTGCAGGTCGTACTGGAGCTGCTGGAGGTTCGCCTGCACGTCGGGGTGCTTCTGATAGTTTTCGAGGGAGGTTTTCAGGCGGTCTTCCATCGCAACAGCCGCGTTCATGAGCGCGTTATACACGGCATCGGTGTGGATGAAGTCGTTGAGGCTTCCGCTGTCCACGCGATAGATTTCGCCCTGCACGGTCTGAACCGTTGGGACGCCTGTTGCATTAGGTATCGTTACTGCCATCTCTTTTTTCCTTTTCTTGTTTTTGTCGTTGAACGTCGCCTTTTGGCTCCGTTTTCGCCTCTATCCGCCCACCCGGACGGAAAGACGCAAAATCTTCCTTGCGAGGGTATTGGCCTCCCTCAACGCCGCCACCGCCGCATACTCGTCAGGCGGCAACCCTTCCTTCATCGATGCTTCTATCCGCCGATCAAGCGCGGACAGAACAGCATCGTAGCGGACAAGAGCCTCTTGCCTATCCGGCCCTGCCAGCTCCCTTTCGATTTCCATTAGCCTCAAAGGTTCTTTCACGGCTTCCATGTAACCCTCCCGGTCGAATTGGTGAGCGTCACGGAATCCGCCTCGATTTTCAAGATGACGCTATCGCCAATCGTAGCGCCTTCCAGTATGCGCGCCCCATCCTTCATCACCAGACACGGATAAGGCGTAGTAAGTATCCCGCATACAGGCAGAGCGGGAACTGCCGCCGGTCTCCTTGCCATTGAACGCAGCGAACTGGATGCTGGCATCCCTTCTTGCTCGCTGTCGTATGTCAACCCGCTTCCACCCGTGCCGTCAAACGTCACGCCTGATACGTCAACATTCTTAAGCTTCGGCAAATCTGCGTTGAGCGCTTCAAGCGTCTTCTTCAACGCAATCGGCGACGGCGACGTGCCCGAAAGCGCGACAACCCTGTTTGTGGCGGAAACCACTTTGAGCGCGCCTTCGGTGAGGGTGAAGATCGCATCCTCGGACGAAGTGCGCAGAGACTCGTCATCCGAAAGGTCGAGCTCCACTCCCGGCTGCACGGCATATGCCTCCGCCGTAGCGGCAAGTCTTTCGCGACGCGTCTTGAAATTGCCGGAAATCTTCGCTATGTCGCCGACCGTCTCGAAAGAAAGTCCGTACTTGGCCGCAACCGCAGAGATGTCTACTGCCGGAACTGCGTCGCCACCGTTGGTACCCGAAGCCCCGGTTGTGCACGAGCCATCCGATGTGGTCGCGCCGCAAAGGCCGGCCAACTTGTTCCTCGCTTGCCCAACGCGCGGATCGGCCCTGAAAATCCACGCCAATGCCGCAAACACAAGCAAAAGGAGAATCGCTGCCGCAAGACATCCGAAACAACCGACATGGCGACGTTTCTTTGGGGTCGAATCTGCTGTCTTGGCTCCCTCCTCCGAGGTGGAAGGCGATACGCCGGGTGCAGGTTCGGCACCCTCCTTCTCGGTGCGCTGCTCCTGCCGCTCTTCCTGCTCTTCCTTCGGCCACACCAACGGCTCCCACGGTGCGTCCGCAGGACCTGCGGCCAAGGAAGTGGCTCCGATCGTCTTGACATGAAACGGAACAAGGGGTTCGCCGCCGATGGTCACGCCGTCTGCCGTGGGCTCCAGCGAAACAGGCGTTTCGGGGAGCGTGGGATCGGCAAGCACTATGTCGCAGCTGTCGCTCTTGCCAAGCGTGACCGAAACACCCTCGACAAGCGCGATTTCCGCGCCCTTGTTCGGACCTTCAACTATCTTAAGGATCAAATTCACAGCTTAAGCCTCCCAAGCGGCTGAATGTTTATCTCGGCGCTCAGCTCCTGGAACGA
>CAMPAA010000149.1 GCA_946631345.1 uncultured Verrucomicrobiota bacterium | reverse complement strand
GGCACGTCTGGCGATCCGGCCGAAACCGTCGCCAAGGGATCCGTACGAAGAGGACATGTCCGGAGTTTATAAACTCCGGACATCGCTCCACCCCCGCAGCGGAATGTGGTACAATACCCGCATGAAAAAGAACATTGTTTCCGCAGGACTCTGCATGTGGCTGACGTGCTGCTGCACGTTCGCAGACGTTACGCTCGCCGGCAAGTGGCATGTGACCGGCGACGGTTTCTCGGGCGATGCCGAGCTGCCCGGCACGCTCGCCGCCGCGCATCTCGGAAAGCGCTGGACGGAGCATGACTTCACGGTCACGATGGATCTGGAGCAGTCCGAAGCGCTCGTGCAGGAATGGCAGTACGTCGGGAAGGCGGTCTGGACGCGCATGGTCGAGCTGTCGGCGGCCGACTGCCGGCATCCGCTTGAGCTGTTCCTTGAGCGCGTGATGTGGAAGAGCGAGGCGCTCTGGGATGGCGAAAGCCTCGGCACCTGCGATTCACTCGCCACGCCGCACGTCTATGCCGTTCCCTCCAAGCTGCTGAAGCCGGGACGGCACGAGCTCAAGCTTGTCATCGACAACTCCTGCCGCTACAACTTCTCCCGCAGCGCACATTCCTACGGGCCCAGCATGCAGGCCGTGTGGAACGGCGTTCTGGGCCGGGTTGAGCTGCGCCGCGCGCACGCCCTGCGCTCTGCGCGCGTGTTCGCCGCAGCGCCGGCAAACGGCATCCTGAAGGTCGAGGTGCCGGAAGGGTTCTTTGCCTCGCTCGATACCGTCGCCGTGGAAGGGCTTGCCGTGGAAGCGGTCGCCGAGACGTTCTCTCCGTACCGTTCCGGCTTCAAGATGCTGGAGCTGAAGCTAAAGAACGAGCCGGTGTACTGGAACGAGTTCCATCCGCAGCTCTACACGCTAACGCTAAAGGACGCGCGGGAGGACTTCACGCACCGCATCCGCTTCGGGTTCCGCACCGTAGGAACCTCCGGACACCTGCTCACGCTGAACGGGGTGAAGATATTCACGCGCGGCAACGTGGAGAACGCCAACTTCGCCAAGGACGGCGTCCCTTGGATGGATGACGCTTCGTGGCGGCGCATCTTCAGGATGCTGAAGAAGGAGGATGGCGTGAACGCCGTGCGCTTCCACACGTGGTGTCCGCCGGAGGCGGCGTTCCGCGCGGCGGACGAGCTTGGCGTGATCCTCCATCCAGAGGCGGGCATATGGACTGACCGGTGGATGGCGCACGCGGACGAGGTCGGCAACGGCAAGCCCGTGGACGGGTTCGTCCAGCGGGAGCTGAAAGCCATTGCGGACGCATACGGCAACTCTCCGTCGTTCTTTTCGCTTTCGATCGGCAACGAGCTTGGGACCTCCAACTTCGAGACGATGGAGAGGTTCGTTGACGCGCACAAGAAGTACGACCCCCGCGCGCTGTGCTACGCATCGTCTGCGCGCAAGCTCACGGCGGCGGACGACTTCTCCCTTTCGCACGTGGTTCCCGGCAAGGGCCTTGCCCGCGAAAAGCTGATGCCAGGCACCGACTGGGACTATGAAGACATCTACTCCGCCGCGAAGATACCGACTGTGGCGCATGAGATAGGGCAGTGGCCGGTGTACCCGATCTGGGACGAGCTGTTCGCGCCGTTCACAGGCACGATGCGCCCGTGGAACCTAACGAGGCACCGCGACACGGCCGCGAAGAAGAACGCTCTCCGTTTCCAGCAGGAGTACCATGCGGCGTCGGCGCGCCTGAACCGTCTCATCTACAAGGAGGAGGTGGAGAGCTTTCTGCGCACTCCGTCGTGCGCGGGGCTGCAGCTTCTGGAGGTGCAGGACTACACGGGCCAGGCCGAGGCGCTTGTGGGCTGGCGCGATCCGTTCTACGCGCTCAAGACGGGATTCAAGGGCCTGCCGCCGTTTTCCACGGTGTGGGGGCCGGTGTGCTATCTGGCCCGCTTCCCGCGCTTCACCTACACGGTCGGAGAGACGTTCCGCGCCGAGCTTCAGATACGCAACCTCACGGAGAAGCCGCTTGCTGCCGGGATGACGTTCCCTTACGAGCTGTGCGGCGGCAAGGGCAAGGTCGTGCTGGCGGAGGCTATTGGGCCGGGCGAGGTGAAGAATGCCGGCGCTGTCGAATGTTCGCTGACCGCCTCCATGACAACCGCCCGCCAGACGCTCCGCTTCGGCGGGAACGAGTGGAACTTCTGGGTGTATCCGCGCGAAGAGCGCTGCGCGGTGCCGGAGGGCGTGGTCGAAACCGGCGACCGGGATGCGATGAAGTCCGCGCTTGCGCAGGGGAAGACGGTGCTTTACTCCGGCGCAAGCTTCAAGTCGGCGCAGGGACAGTTCAAGTCGGTGTACTGGAGCGCGCGCTGGTTTCCTGTGGCGAACACGACTGCGGCGGCGCTCGGCGCGTGGTTCGACGTGAAGCATCCTGCCTTTGCGGGGTTTGTGACGGACTTCTTCACCGACTGGCAGTGGTATTCGCTCGCGCAGGGCGCGACTGTCCATGCGCTGCGCGGCATGCCTGCCGACTACAGGCCGATCGCGCTTTCCGTGAACGACTTCCACTTCTCCGACTTCACGGCGACGATGTTCGAGGTGCTTGTCGGGAAGGGGCGGCTCTTCGTGTGCGGCTACGACCTCTCGAAGGACACCCCTGAGGCAAAGCGACTGCGTGCGAGCGTATGCGCCTATTTGGCCGGCGCTCCGGCGCCGGGCACGGTGCGGATGCCGGAAAGCTGGCTCGCGGAGGAGTTCGACGCCCCCAAGTTGCCCGACCTCTCCGGTGCGGTGTACGACGTTGCGACCAATTGGACCGGGCGCGCGTTCAAGATGGAAATACGAGGCGTGCCGCCAACCACCGGAGACCTGCGAATCGACTTCCACCAGACGAAGCCGGGGCTGACATCCGCGCGCGGACTCATCGACGGGCGTGTGTTCGAGGTGCCGTTCACGGAGAAGGTCGGCGCGACCACGCATGTCATGATGCCCGTAATACGCGAGGACTTCCTTGACGGTCGCATAGAGCTGGAGGTCAACCTCATGACCGGTGCGGAACTCGCCATCGACCGCATCCGCATAGTGCCCAAGAATTGAAACGACTCCTTGCCCATATGATGGCTCCGGTGCCAGAGGATGGGACAAGGTCCATTCGGCCGGCGTATTGGAAAATAGCGCCGATATGGTATAATACGCGGTTTCTTTTAAGGAGGAACAGCAGCGAACGAGAAGATTGACAACGGCGTTGGGCTGGTAGAGCCGAAGACGCTGACACTGGATCTGCCGGAAGGCGGGTTCAGGTTGCGCACGGGCGGAGTGCTCAAGCGCATTGACGTGGCCTACGAGGAGTGCGGTGCGATACGCCCTGAGCGCGACAACGTGATATTCATCTGCCATGCTCTCACCGGGGATGCGCACGTGGCCGGCATTCGCCCCGGCGAGACGAAGCCAAGCGGATGGTGGGAGGGGATGGTAGGCCCAGGCCGTGCCATCAACACCGACCGCTACCACGTGATCTGCGCCAACGTGCTTGGCGGATGCAGCGGCACCACCGGCCCATCATCCATCAACCCCGATACCGGAAAGCCTTACGGCAGCTCATTCCCGCGCTACGACTTCTCGGATGCCGTAGACGTGTACCGCATGCTCCTGAAGCAGCTCGGCGTGAAGCATCTCGCCGCCCTCATCGGCGGAAGCTACGGCGGTATGCAGGTGATGGACTGGATCACGCGCTGCCCGGGCGAGACCGAGCTTGCATGCGTGATTGCCTCGTCGGCATCGCTCAACACCCAGGCGTTGGCGTTCGACGTGGTGGGCCGCAGTGCAATCACCGACGATCCCGACTGGCACAACGGCGACTATTACGGCATCGGGGATGGGAAGGGGCCAAAGAAGGGCCTCGCCTCCGCCCGCCAGCTTGCGCACATAACCTACCTTTCCCGCGAGCTCCTGCAGGAGAAGTTCCAGCGCGAGCTCCAGCGCAACTGGCTGGAGGAGCCGCAGGAGTGCCAGGACCGCCGCGTACGCGACTTCCGCACGTTTTTCCAGATTGAGAGCTATCTCGGGTACCAGGCCACGAAGTTCCTCAAACGCTTCGATGCCAACAGCTATCTGCACATCACCCGTTCGATGGATCTGTTCGACGCCGCCGCTCCATACGGCTCGCTCGACGCCGCTTGCGCGCGCGTTACCTGCAAGACGCTCGTGGTGTCGCTTTCCGGCGACGTGCTCTTCGCAGAATGGCAGTCCCGCGACATAGTGGAGGCGCTGATCCGCAACAACAAGAAGGTAAGCTACTGCCACCTTGAGATCGGCACCGGCCACGATGCGTTCCTCACCCACATCGACGACCTCTCGCGCCTTGTCGGAGGGTTCCTATGCACCCGCCAGCCGAAGGTCACGCCTGCGCAGGAGCGGCAGTACGGCGCCGTGCTTTCGATGGTGAAGGACGGTTCGCACGTGATTGACATCGGCTGCGGCGACGGAACGCTGCTCAACATCCTGAGGGAACGCCGCCATGTCACCGGCGACGGCGTGGAGATAGACGTCACCGAGTTCGAGGAGGCTGTCGCCGACGGCAACACGCTCCTGTGGGAGGATGCAGACGAAGGCATATCGCTCGTGCCAGACCGCCACTACGACATGGCCATCTGCTCCGAGACGCTCCAGGTCGTGCAGAATCCGCGGGGGCTGCTGCATGAGGCTCTAAGGCTTGCCGACGAAGCGATCGTGTCGTTCCCGAACTTCGCGGCGTACAGGATACGGCTCACGCTCGGGCTGGGCGGACATCTGCCGGTCTCGAAACAGCTGCCGTTCCAGTGGTACGACACCCCGAACATTCACCTGATTACGCTGAAGGACTTCCGCAACCTCTGCGAAAAGGAGGGTATCGAGATACGCGAGATACGTGCGGAGTCCCGTCACCTGACAGGTAGGATCCTGCTTGCGCTCGGCCTGAAGAACCTCGGTGCCTCGCGCATAATAGCGCGCATCGCAAGGAAGCGCCCCTCCGCCGTCAGCGCCTGATGGTGCGGATTATCTCCATCTCCACGTATTCTGCGGGTAGCTGGGAAGATACGAGCCTTTCGCGCAGGGCGAGCATCCTGTAGCGCCCTACGCGCAGCTCCGTGAGGGTGAAACTTGCGGCGGCTGCGGCGTTCTTGCGCGCCTTCCAGTCGTTCTCGCCGCCCAGCCCCGCCTTGGCGGCGATTAGGTCGCGGAACCAGCGCTCCACCACGGTCGATATCATTATCGGCCATCCGCTGTCGCCCTGGAAGCATCGCAGCGTGGTGAGCACCTTGCCGGCATTCCGCGAGGCGAGGGCGTCGGTAAGCGACCATATCTCAATGTCGTCGCCGCCTGCCGAGGTGATTGCGGCAACATCATCCTCGGTCACAGGCCGGTTATCCTCTCCGAGGTAGGTTCGCATCTTCTCCAGTTCCGAGACGATGGTGCGGGAGTCGGGGCCTGTCTTGGCCACGAACGCACGGTCGGCGCCGGGCGCAAAGGAAATTCCGGCGGCCTTCGCGAACGCAGGGAGCCGCACGAGGGCTGCGGCGGCACGGTCGCGCGAACGCGTGGGCACGGAGCAGTCCCTGATCTCCGCGAGCGCACCCATCCGCTTGGCGAAGACGGACGTCTTCAGCAGTGTTGTCGCCGTTATCACGAGAAACTGGTTCGGAGGAAGGGGGCTCTTCGCGAGCGAATCAGCGAACCGCTCCAGCGCATCCTTCACGTCCTCGGCGATCTTTCCTCCGCGTCCGCCGCCAGGGAGGAAGCTCACACCTTTCCACCAGGTGAGCTTCACCGGGTCGAGGAAAGGGGGCGTCTGCACGGACGCCAGGCAGTTCCTGACCGATGCGAGCTGGGATTCGGCGTTCGTGGCGAGGCCGTCCACGACCTCCACCGCGCTTGCGCGCAGCTCCGCCGGCACATGCGCCTCTATCGCCTGCTTCGTCTCGGCCTCCGCCGCGAAGTCGTCATCCCCGACGATCAGAAGTATGTTCTCCTCCTTTGCCATAGGCCGACTATTATATCATTTCCCACCTTGCAAAGGAAGGGCGGAAATGATATACTGCGCACTTGATTTTCTTAACCAGAGAAGGGGACGATATTCATGGCAGACAAGAAGATGGAAGATTTGGCCGTTGAGCTTCAGCTGAAGACGGAAGCGCAGGACTTCGCAGGCGCGTTGCAGATCATACGGGAGAACAAGGATATCCTCAATACCAACATCCAGTCCGCAGGCGTGCGGGAGATTCTGAAGAAGGCGACAAAAGACCGCCTTCTTCTTGCTTTTGTGGAGTCGGTCGGGTTCGGGGTGAGGCCGCTTGCCGAGTCGCTCAAGCGGCTGGACAGGCTGATGTCCTACGTGCCCGGAACGCGCGTGCTGAACACGGCATGGGGTCTCGGCGAGATCAGGAAGCTCGACTACTTCTACCGCCGGATAACGGTGGACTTCAAGACGCGCAAGGGGCACCAGCTCACGTTCGACGCGGCGTGCGAGACGCTCACGCCTGCGCCGGAGGACCACATCCTCGTGACGGCGGCGGCCGATCCCGACCGCGTGGCGCTGATGATAAAGGAGCAGCCCGGCGAGTTCGTGAAAGCGATGCTGAAGAGCTTCGGCGACATGCCTGTCACGAGGCTGGAGGAGGAGTGCGCGAAACAGGGATTCGTGAAGAGCGCGAACTGGAAGGCGTTCTGGGAGCAGGCGCGCGCCGCCCTGAAGCAGGACAAGCTTCTGGAGATCCCCACGCGCCGAGCCGAGCCGCTGCACCTCAAGGCGTCCGCCGAGACATACGGCGACAGCTGGTTCACGGCGTTCGGGCAGATGACGGATCCGAAGTCGATCCTGTCCTCGGTGAAGGAGCTGGAGGGCACCAAGGCGGGCGCCAACCGCCTGAAGTCGCTCGACGATGCCGCCAGGGCAAAGCTTTCCGACAGGCTTGCGTTCGCGCTCAAGGGCGCGCGTGGCGTAGACGACGCCCTCTACGCGCGGCTGGCGTTCTGCATGGACGCGCTGAAGCTCGACGCATCCATCGCCGCGAAGAGCCGCGCCTACCTCTGGGAGAACAATCGCTATCTCGCCGCCGCGCGCAACCTGCCGGCGCGCGATACGGGTACGCTGGTGGCGTTCCTCACCGCAGAGAACCGTGAGGAGACCAAGCACGGCCTCTTCGCAAAGCTGCCGGAGATGAGTTTCACGTTTCTCGCCGAGACGCTGAACTTCTTCTCGACCGACGCCGACTGCGAGGATGCGGTCGCCGCGCTGCTCAAGACTCCTCACCCGCCGGCGACGCTCGTCACATGCGTGCTTGGCCGTTACGATAGCTTCAAGCATTGGACGAAAATGCCGGCCCTCTTGGTGATCCTGCAGCACGCCATCGCCATAGGCGAGGGCCGTCAGGCAGGCGAAACGCTCAGGATGCAGAACATGATCCGCCGCCTGTTCGCCGACAAGGCCTGGCTCGAGGACATCTTCGGGCGGCTCGCCAAGGATGAGCGTGTGCTCCTGTTCGAGCGCTTCCAGGCCTCCTCGGCGTGGGATCCGTCCACCCACCGCACGATCACCGTGCGCATGGCGAAGATGGACGAGAGCCTCGCCTCGCATGTGGTCAAGGCGGCGGAGAAGAAGGAGGTTCCCCGTGTCACCTCGCAGCGCAGCTACAACGAGAGGAAGGCGGCGTACGAAAAGCTCGTCAACGTTGACATGCCGGAGAACACCAAGCGCATCGAGTTCGCGCGCGGCTACGGCGACCTCAGCGAGAACGCCGAGTACCAGTACGCCAAGGACGAGCAGCGCGCCCTCCTGCAGAAGCAGTCGCTCATGCAGAAGGACCTCG
>CAMPAA010000148.1 GCA_946631345.1 uncultured Verrucomicrobiota bacterium | reverse complement strand
GAACCGGCGGGAAAGGTACGGCATCACCTCGCCCACGTTCTTGATGAGATCATGGACAAGCGCGAGCAATTCATCCCTGCCCATATCCTCGATCTGCCCGACAGCCCCTTTTCATCCTCGTACACCGGCACATCGCCACCGAACACGCCCAGGTCGTCCCCGAACTCGTCCTTCAGATCCCGCCAATAGGGATTGTCCTCTGCAAGCGTCTTTATCTTCCGCCCGCCAAGAAGCGTGTCGCGGCATTTGATGGCCAGAGCCACACAGTGCTTGCACCCGTCGCCCACCGGACAGGAACACTCAAGCTCAACGCCGCCGGCTTCGCTCAGATAGATGGTGGCAAGATATTCATGGGTGCCATCGACTCTGGCCGTCACGCCTCCATCCATCATCGCCACAACGTCATGCACCCTGCCGACATACCCGGACGCTCTTGAAATCGATCTGGGATCAGACCATCTGGACAGATCGCCGTCGGAAAGATTCTTGAGAACTTTTTCGAGTTTAGTGTTCATACTATGCTGCCTACATACATTGTCTTACGTTGCACCAGAACTCTGCGCGGCAAGAACTCAAACATCTTCACAGTCCAATGACATGGATGGTTTTGCCGTCCACGGTCTCGTCGCGGCTGTATATCTTCTCGTCCCAGGACTTCTCTTTCGACTTCTCGAATATCGGCATCCAGCCTTCGGCAAGTCCGAGCGAGTCAAGGTATTTCGCACACTGTGCGTACGACTTCGCGCCCTGAAAGTTGGCTGACGTCTTGACTTCTATCGCATACCGCGCACCCCGGAACTCAACGCAGAGGTCGAGCCGCCCCGTTCCGAGCGCCATTTCGCGGTTGATGTGCCCGCCGCCGTTCGTGACGCGCTGGAGAAACGCCATCAGCACGAGGTGCGGCACGGATTCGCGGTAGCCCATGATGTCCTTGTCCGCGCCGGAGTTCTCGCGCCAGAACTGCTGGAACGCCGCCATCAGCCCCGGCATGTCAAGTCCGTCGGCCTTCACCCACGGCGTATCTGGGATGCTACGGATCATTGCGTCCTGCTCGCCACGCGAAAGGTAGCGCCCGATAATCTCGGCATACATCGGATTCGCCGGAACAAGCGCCCCACGATCCACGCGGAGAAGCCCAAGATCTGTTATGTAGCGATAGTCGTCGTCGTTGTACGTGACATCGGACTTGTCGCCCGAAATCAGCGGCTCCACAATGCGGCGAACTCGCGGTTCGCGCATCCGCTCCATGAGCGAATCCACATGCGTGTCGCGGCGGCGGATGATCGCCTCCTTCGCAGCCTCCACGTCTTCGACCGTTATAGTCTCATCAAAACGGTTGCCGTGGATTTCCTCAACGCACTCGCAGCCAATGGCGTTAACGAGCCAGGGCTGGCCGCGCGTCCATCGCCAGACGGCCTCGACGACGCCGTCCGCGAACCGCTGCCCCGTCTCCGCCGTATGCTGCGCATAGAGCGCAGCGATGTCGGACTCCGTGAAGTTCGGAATCAGCATATCCTTACGTATGATGTTGAACGGGCTGATCTGCCCGAGCGACTGCCCATCGGGGCGGATCTGCGCCTTGTAGTCTCGCACGTCCAGCATCCCGACAAGCGCGATGGACTTCGGGAACGGGATCATGTCACGGTTCACGTACCCGTCGCGCAGCTGGCGGAGAAAGGAAATCAACGCATCGCCGACAAGGCAATCAACTTCATCAAAGAACACAACAACTGGCTTGCCGATGGCGCGACATACATTCTGCAGCACCGTCCGCACGGCAAGGAGAACCCCGCCTCGCTCCTCCCGCAACTCCGGCGCGCCTTGAATCGGCGAGTAAAACGGCGACATTTCAACGTTGTCTGCGATAAAGTCGCGAATCGCGATATTGGTCTGCATCGGATCAGACCGATTCTGCAATGCCTCCAGCGTACAGTAGAGCGCGAACATGTCGCCTTTGGCGTTAATCTCGCGAACCAGCGCCTTGAGCGCGGTTGTCTTGCCAGTCTGGCGCGGCGCATGCACGACAAAGTAGCCGCCGCCCGCGACAAGTTCGCGGACGCCGGGCAGCCGATCCAGCGCCGGCATCATGTAGTGCTCGTCAGGAAAGCACGGACCTGTTGTGTTGAACCTCTTCATCGCCACATTCCTCCAACGCCGCGTATTGTAGCAAAAGCCACAATGAACCGCAAACGGGGCGCGGCGAATCTGCCGCGCCACATTTCATGCGTCGCACCACGAATGCCGCCAAAACTGGCAAACCTTATCAGAGATTTGCAGTCTGACGCGCTTCAAAACGACGTTTCATTTCGCCGAAATACGCAATCGACTTAAGCCCCTTGGTACGATGGTAAGGCACGGGTCTCGCCCACGAACAAAGCAGAAATCCAAGAAGCTGTTTCTGCGGATATGCCTTTTGAGTGAACCTCTCCAGAAGAAGATCGCCCTCACTCGTCTGGATGTCGTTCTGCGACTTTGTCGAGAACGTCCCGACATCCGGTATCATGTCATATCCAGCCTCCAGCAACGCTTCGACGGAATCGACATACTCTGGATGCTTCTCGCTCTTGCAGTAGTTCCAGGGACACTGCACAACGCTCTTCGGCATACGCTTCAGAAACTCGTCCAGATGCCTCCACGACATATCCGAGAAACACCATGCGCGCGAACCGTTCCGCTCCACGGCATCCACCACCGAAAGGAAATCCCGCCACCAAAGATCACCCTGCCGCACAGCAACATACTGGAAGCGGCTTTGATGCCCAGTCGTTTCCTCGTCGTAGCCGATATGGAAGAGCCGGGGCTTGCCGAACACCGCACACACGTCGCCAATTACATCCGCGCACACCTTGCGGTATTCGTCCGTTCCCATCATCCGCCGATATTCGTTGAGCCAGCGGTTGTGCCCTGCGGAGAAGTTCAGCTTGGGGATAGGCTCGATGCCGATGCCGCGCAGACGGTCAAGCTCCGCGCCCATCTGCTCCGGCGTCAGCGCACCCTTCGCCGCAAGTTCGGGATGGCTGGGATAGGCAAACGCCTCACCAATGTCTATGACAGCCATGTTGAGCTTTTCGCGCAACATGGCATCCGTCCAGTCTCGCCACACGGTCATGTCCGCCCGCACCTTGTCGGATGGCCATCGTATGACCGTTTCCTCCCAACCGTAACTGAGCGGCGTGGGGTTCTCCCAGTCGCACCACATGTTCATGCCGAGGTGCAGCAGATCACCCCAGATTAAGCCTTTGCCCTCTGTCATGCAATCTCTTCCGTCATTCGTTTAGAGGTCAGATTAAAATCCGGGATCAATAGAAGGACACCACCATGCCAGCAGGGTAGGAAAACACCGCATTCGCTTCAAACGACAAACGGGTGTTTTTCCGAGGCCCAACCACGCCTACCAACGGCTTGCCGAAAACGCCACCTGCGGCTTGAGCAACCTTCTGCCTCTGATTGCTGCGCGGCAATCCGGAAGCTGATATCAGCAAACTGTCGCAGAACGCAAGGCTACCGGCAACATCAAGGACGGACGACCCAAGCTTCCATGTTGCACCATTCTCAAACATCACATCTCTCAGTGCGATGTCATCAGGCAGCGCCTCCACCAAACCCGATACGCCAGTCGTCGCAACGGTCACGTTTGTAGCGCTGGTCGGAGTCTCCTCCCTCGCGCATACAAAAGAGCAGTTCGTACCGGCAAATGTCACGTTAGCAAAGGTCATTGAGGAAAGCCAGGAGTTTGTCACGTTGTACTTGGACGGAGCTCCGTTTTCATACGGTCTGCGCCACTGGCAATTCACAAGGCAAGTATCGTAGTCGTACACCTTGCCGTCAGTGGGGAGCGTAACGGTGGTACCGTCACCCTCTAGCCTCAAGCGCAAACCGTCCGGGATCGATGTCATGACGAAATTCTTTCCTCCCTTGACAGTCAGACGCCCATGGCCCCACCATTCGTTGAACATCCCGTTGAATTGCGCCGGCATATTCGCCATGCTCGCATGCCTGCATCCTGTAAGGTCAAGCACGCAATCCTCGCCGGCGACATTCACAGACAAGCGCATCGTGTCGCCCTGAATGGCAGCAGTTGGATTTATGAGGCGAGCATTGCCATCTGTCCAGACATTATCCACGCGAATCGTGCCACCGTTCCACGTTATGTAGCCCATGCCAGTTGCGACGCCTCTTCCGATGTATCCGCCAGGACGAAGCGTGCCAGAGTCGATTATAAGGCGTCCGGTAGCGTATGCGCCATCTCCAAGGCGTATGCGCCCCCACGCACCAGTGCGGAAAGTTCCGCCGTTAATATGCAGCGTACCAATGTTCTGGTTGTTTCCAAGCGAGATATCGGACGTATTCGGTAGTGTCACACTTCCTCCTTCCGCAATCTCCAGCACAGATTCACGCATATAGTCCGAGACGTCCGGCAACGGATGCACCTTGATGTGGATGTATGTCGCACCTGTATTGTGGGGGGTGAAAGTGACGTTCGCGCCATTGCCGACCACGAACCTGCGGCACCATTCGCCGACCCAGACTTGGTTTGTCGCTGCGGTTATAGCCGTACCAATGAAAAGCTCGCCCGTGCCGAACGCATAGTCTCCGTTGCTTAACTTAACATAGCCCTCATACGCGCGGAGCGATGTTGTTTCGCTAAACGTCGCTCCGCCAGCAAGCTCAATCCATCCCATGCCAAACAACCGCACATCCGCTGCCGCAGAAATCGCACCGCTCACCGTCCCATAGACGTCCGAATCATCCGTGCATATCCTAACAGCTCCACCATTTGCGGACACAGTGACAGGCGATGCTATCGTGGCAGTGCGCATGAACCGCACCGTACCACCGGCGAGCGTAAGCGCCGTTGACGAGGTAAGACCATTTCCAAACACAAGCATCTCCTCGCCCGCATTCACCGTAATTGACGCTTCCTGCCGAACTGCTTCTGTCACAACCAGCGGACAGCTTGCGGCATAAACAACCACGCCGCCATCCTCCACAACGCTCAGACCTGCTGGCAGAGAATCGGCTGACTGAAGCACGAGAGTACCAGACTTCACCTTCACCGGCCTGCCAGTGTAGGCAGCAAGTTCAGCGTTGCTCAGGTAGTTCGTCTTGCCAGCTCCGATGTCAAGCTCTATCGCCGAACCACCGGAGAACTGGAAAGATGGCGCGCCCACCCCGGCAAGGCTCAACGTCGTATCCGCTCCGAGCGTGACCGCGCCCGTTGCTTCATACTTGGAGGTGTCTATCTTCAGAGTGCCGTACCCAGTGGCGCTGATTGCGCTTGGACCAGCGACCCCGTCTGCTATGACTGCATCAAGGAAAAGCGTCGCACCGTCCGAAAACGCCACCGAGGTGGTCGCAAGATTGTTGGAAAACGAGCCTATGACTTCACTCGTCCCGCTTCCCTTCACCGCCACTGAAGATATCGCAAAAAAACCGTTCGTCAGTGCGAGGTCGGCGCCGTCCACCAATTCGAGGGCTGGGGCGAGATGCGTGGCATCGAACATATTGATGCAAGCCAGGTTGTATGAGCCATTGGGATATGGATATGCAGCCGGCCCTGTCGTGAGCTGGAATCCGTCGCCCTTCAGTATCAATTTCTTCGCGCCAAGCCTTGCGTCGCAGTCGTATATTGAGCTACTGCGCATATATTGATCCACAAGCATCAGCTTCGACGGCGCCTCAACTGTCACGTCAACGTTTCCAAGCTGGTCGTTCTGACCGCCGATCCAAACGTTCAGCAACCCTGAGAGCTTCCACCATTTCACGTCGGCTGTAACCGCAAGACGCATCTTATAGTATGCCCCATATCCCATGTACCCGATGGAGACATCAGACCGCGCCGCACCTGTCTGCGTTCCGCGCCACTCCTGGCTCGCAGTCAGCTTCACTCGACGATCAGTCGCATAATTCTTCCCCACAGGAAAGAAACCTCGCTGCGCGAACGTCAGCCCACCTGCACCAATATTATAGAACCCGCCATCCACCCAAAAGTTGTCACGATATGTGTCCGTATCGAACGTAAGGCTGTTCATGTCCCAAGTGGCAGTTGGCGTGGCGTTCCCACTCCAGACGCTCTTCCACACTGCATCATTGCCGTTTGTCCACGTCACGGTATTGCCAGCGGCATCCTTCCAGACCGGACTGGTTTTCACCTCCCACCAAAGATATTGCACATCGGCGGCGGCGGCAACCCCCACGAATGCCGATGCGACTGCAATGGCATGCTTGATGTGTTTGCGGAGCTGCGCCCCGCTCATCATCATTGCCGTCAATGTGGCCTTATTCTCGGCAAACCGCATAAGCGGCGTTATGCTGTGGCTTTTGTTTGTCATAATACTTTACCTTCGTTACCTTTCTTTATTTCCAGAAAATCTGCGTCACCCAACGCAACGCGATGTGAAATCATAGGCACCCGTAACCTTCATTGATTCGTCATCCGCCGTCACATAAGCAAGATTGTACGTCTTGCCACCCGGTGCTACGGTAAGCACCACGTGTCCCGCCTCAAACGACTCCGGCGCGATATCGGACAAAAATGACTTGCCCGCCATCTCGAACCGCTTAAGCGGCGTGAACACTCCCGGTGCAATCAGTCGCGGCCCAGGATACGTGGATCGGTCGGCAAGACGCCCAAGCGTCGCCTCCGGCAAATGTATCTTGTCCCACACGCATGCCGTCCACACTCGCGCACGGAGCGCCGCAACGATAGGCGTCGCCATCGAGTAGCATCCGTGATGCCCCATCTTCGCCACATCCACCGGATCGAGCTCAGGGGCGATGCTGTCCTCCATCCGCACTTTCGTGCCATCTGGCTTTTTCATGTACTCTGCAAAATCGCCAGCGGTGTAGAACCTGAACGGGCCATACTGCACCATCAGTCCGAGGCTCATGCAATTCTCGTTTATCCATCCTTTGTATCCGCGCAGCCAGCTGAATAGATCCTTAACATGTCCGTCGCGGCAAAGAATCTTGCCGTTGCCTGCGATGTTCGTGATGCTGAACGCCGGATGTCCGGCGGCGTTCCGACGCATCGCAACCTGATTGACCGCGCCGACCTGAAACCGCTCCATCTTCAACCCGTCGCGCTCCTGAAGATAGGCAATGGTCTTGCGCATGTGCGAAAGGCACGCCGTGTCGCCCTGTTCGTCGGGAACGGGATCGTTGAAGTCCGGCCAGCCCCGGTCGAAGCCATGACGGAACTTAAGCGTCTCAGCGGCGAGCATGAACCCGCTTCGCCAAATCTTCTGGCCTTTCCAATTTACGGGATCGCCTGCACCCCAGCCATCTACGCCGCCATGGTCGGCATGGTGATGAGAAAGCATCATGTAGTCAACATCGGTCTTGTTCGGATTGACGCGTGCGACATAGCGGGCGATCCACTCGCCAGCGTATCTGTTGCCGTTCGGGAGAATCCACAACGCCAGCTTGCCGCGTTTCCATGCCGAGTGATCGCCGCAGTCGAGAAGCATCGTCGTGCCGTCAGGCAATATCCAGAACATGCTTTCGCATACTCCAGTGTAGATGAAGTGCACCTGAAACTCCCCTGGCTTCCATGGCGGCAGTTTCTTTCCGGTAAGCGGATGCGCTTTGCCGCCCTCGCTGAGCAACGCCTTCTGTCCTTCACCCGCAGACGCACTTCCCGCTGCACCAATGAACGGTACCGCCATCATGGATTTCACAAAACTTCTTCTTCCATGGAGCGATACTCCGCCTACCTGTGTGGCTGATGCTGTTCTGTATGCATCAAACCGTACGTGCGGCCCCCCCGCATGCGGAGTTATGTTATGATCTATTCTTTTCACATTTGCCTTGCTTCTTCCGGGGTGAACGAAAAAGTACACTTTTCCGTTCACCATGCCGTTCCGGCGTTTTGAG
>CAMPAA010000147.1 GCA_946631345.1 uncultured Verrucomicrobiota bacterium | reverse complement strand
GCCCGGCCCGTCTCGCCGACGGTCCCCATCTTCCATGTGACGCCCTTGGCGATCACCTTCTTCATGACAAGCTGCGACGTGCGGTATATGTCGTTCGAGAGCACGCCGCCGTATGGCAGATGCGCCTCGCTCTCGTAGTACCGCTTGGATCCGTCGGTGAGATCGACGACCATGTATGCGGGCGGGTTGTCTGTCGGCCACGCCGTCAGCACGGCCCGCGCGCCGCCCTCTGCGATGGCCGCGCCCTTGAAGTCCTTGTACGGCTTCCATGTTATCGTGTGCGGCCCTTCGGATACGAGCCTGTTGAAGTCGCCCCTCGCCGTGCGCAGCGCGGCCGGATCGACTACGGCCCATCCGGCCGGGCCGTTGGTCTCCATCGAGAACGTCACCACGGCAGGCGCGTTGGCGAGCGCATACGATATCGTCACCAGATGACTGGAGGACGGGCTTATGGTATCCACCGTTATCTCTGGAGCCACGGCGTCCGCAAAGGCGGATACGGCGGCGAAGGCCGCAGCGGCAGCCATCATGCTTCTGATTTTCATTCTTGATGTCCTTTCCATTGGTTGCCTATTTTATCGAGAGCGAGAACCCCGGGAGCCCGAGGTTGAACACGAACGGGAATATCGAGAAGTAAGTGCCGCCGCGCAGATCGACCGCGACCGGTGACGGCACGGATGCCGCGCCGACGACCGGGCCGGGCAGCGTCGCGTACGCCGGATAGCGCACGTCAGTCGAATTGTCCGCCACGATGCAGCCGGTATCTGCCGCCGAGAGCGGAAACGGCGCCGCCATCAAGGCCGCGCACGCCAATGCTGGAATTGTCTTCATTGCTTCGATCCCTCCTTTTTGTCGTTGTCCTTTTCGAGTTTCACGAGAAGAAGCTGCCCTGGCGCGAGGAATCGCCCGGCCCGGTGCGGCGCGCGCCCGCCGGCCTCACGCTCCGCTACGGGATCGGCGTTTGTCGAAAGCCTCTTGTACTTGCGCGTGAACAGGCGCTGGTGCGGAGTAACGCCGGGCGCAAAGGTGAAGAGCACGTGGCGGCTGACGTCGCGCGAAAGGTTCACCGCCGCCATGTACCTCACGCCTTCGGCGTCGCGGAAGAACGAGACCAGCACGGGATCCGGCGATTCGATCTTGACCACGTCGGCGTCGCCGGTGAACTGCTTCACGCCGCCGCGCGGCTTCGACGTCATGGCCGCAGACTCTATCTTGAGGCGCATGAACTCGCTGCCGTACTGGCGCTGGAAGAGCCGTATCTCCGTGGACATCCACCCGTACGTGTGCGAGCGCTCCCCGAACATTGTGATCGGCGCTTCGCGGTAGTTCTGCGCACAGCTCTGCACGGCGGACGACATGTCCGGATAGAACCAGTTCAACCCCTTCGCGCCCATCGCCGCCGCCGTGGATATCTGCCACCGGAAATCGTCCTGGGAGCTGATACGGTAGTTGTACAGGCTCACGCAGAGCTGCGTCACGTTGAAGCTGAATCCCGGCCGCCTCAGCGAAAGCTCCATCCACTGCCTCAGGTTGGTGAAGTACAGGTCTGTGCCCTTGTCGCGCCCGGTCAGTTCGTTCTGCTGCTCGTAGAAGTCGTAGCCGAGCGAATCGAGAGTCGCCGCCGCGGCGAACTTGTCGAGGTAGTCCGCATAGTTCGGGTTGCCGATGCGCGGACCTATCCAGTCGTACCACGGAAGGAGGTTCACGTACCAGAACTTCGATGAATCCTCTTCCTTGCATATGCGCGCTGCGAAAGTAAGGACGGCCACATCGTTGGAATCCGGCTCGTCCCACAGGAAGAAGCCGGCGCAAGCCGGATGCCCGCCCCAGTCGGAGAGAGATTCGCGCACGCCTTTTCTGTACGCCGCCTCGTCACCGGTCTTCTGCAGCCGCCTGATGGCCGGCACGTACAGCCGCTCCTCGCACATGATGGCATGCAGGCCTGCGCCATGGCAGAGATCGAGCATGTGACGCACCGCCGCCTTGTCGGTGGAGCCGCTTGTAACAGGCATGAGCGGATGCGTTATGCCAAGCTCCTTCCAGTCCTTCACTATCTGTTCGGCTGGACGCGTCTGCTCCTCGAAGCGCATGTACGTCCAGCACATCATAGGGTACGTCTCGCCAGCAGCGCACTCGCCTCGCGCCGCAGCCATAGCCGCAATCGCCATATGCAGCGAACAGATGCACGCCGCACGGCATATGCCCAATCCATCTCTTTTCACGTTTGCCTACTTTCTCTCAAATGAAAAACGTGGGCAATATATCATAGTCGTTTTTTTTTTGTCAAGGTTTTATTAAGTTTTCTTTTGGTGAGGAGCCCCGCCCCATGGTCCGAACCGCGTTCAGCGAGATTCGAGCCATTCCGCGATGGCCAGCCGATGGCGCATCATGTGCGACGGATCGGTGGAATACTCACGGATAGAACGGTACACCGCATCCGGCACATTCAGCAGCGGTGAAGCGGGATCGGCCTTGCGCAGAAGCGCGAAGTAGTCGTAATCCTCAATCCCTTCGCGGAGGAGGTCAAAGCGGATGGAGTCGACGGGCGGCGCCATAACCTTGCCGTCGGTCGAGAAGCATTCAAGAGGCGGATAGATGTAGAACCCCTCCGCAGACGAATGGACGATGCCCTTTTCGTTGCGCGGCGTTTCGCAGGTGAACGGATTCCCCTTCCAGGCCGCCGTTTCCCACATCAGTATGCCGGTGAAGTGCTCACCCCACGTCTGCCACAGCCACAGGCGGGAGTCGATGCCGGAATGTTCGATATGCTCGTTCACGAGCGGTTCGCGCGACGAGAACGTGATGTACCACCAGAACTGGTCGCCGGCCGCGCGAGCCGCCTTCCATGCTTCGTCGTCGGGCGCGTAGTGCGCCGTGATCGGGCACCAGAGGTTCGGCCCGCCGAGCAGCTCCTTCTTGGGACCGATCGTCACCATGCGGCGGATCTTCGGGGCTGCCGCCTTCAAGATGCGGCAGGACTCCATCAGGTACGGATAGTGCGGCTTGAGCGGCTCGTCATAGACATAGGCATACGCCTTGCTGAGCCAGCCCTTCTCCTCGTAATGGTCTTGAATCTGGCGCGCGTAGGACTTTACGAGCCGTTCGTATTGCGGAGATGCCTGCGTATAGCCCATGATCTTGCGCTGGCTGAAGCCCGTGAGGTCGCCGAAGCCCAGGCCATGCACCCACACCTTGAGCGAGGCGAAGTGCCAGTTGCGGAGCACGCGCTCCAACTCGGCATCCACCGGCGTCCAGTCGAAATCCACGCGCACCTTGTCCGGGTTGCCGCGGTCGTGCCATCGTTCGCCACCGCCCGTTGAGACGCCCATCGGCAGAGCCATGTACGGCGAGAGGCGATGTTCGCCGAAAAGCTCGCGGTAGCGGTCGGCGACCGCGATGCGATCCTCCCGGTTCGTAACGCGATGGTATTCGAACACCCGCAGCCAGTTCAAGCCGAACGCGCTTTCGCAGGCCGGCGTATCCGGGAGGGAGAAGCCAAACACCCGCACCTTCACCGGCACCGTGAACTGCTCGTCCTTGCCAGCGCCACGGCGGCGGTAGCATACGGTGAGCGCGCCATGGCGGATGCCGCGCGCAACGCCTTTCGCGGCACGCACCTTCACCCAGAACGGCTGGTTCGCGCGTGCCCGCACGTTCACGCCGCCAGAACATTGCGGCAGAAGCGGATCCGGCCACCATCCGCGCGCGCCCATCCCGTCGGAAAGAACATCCACAAACACGTACCCGACGCGCTTCACGTTCACCTCAAGCCCCTCGACCTTGCCCTCGATCCGAAGGCGCTCGATATCCACCGACGGCGTGATCACGAGCTGCATGGCCTCAGCCTCGTTTCCGGCAAGCGCGAACGAGAGCGCATCCGCCTTTGCCGCCGGCAGCGGCCGCCCCTGGAACACCTTGCGCTCGGGCCGTTCGCCCCAGGCGACCACCGCGCCGCCGCCTGGCAGGCGCGCACCAGTGATTTCCGAAAGATACGGCCACGGCTTGGCCTCGGCAACGACCGCGCCAGTCTCCACGTCCTTGAACACCGTGGAGCCAAATGCGAAAGACGGGGGGCCGTCGAACTCGGCGTCGAACGCAATGCTCGAGAAGTTGCACATGGCCCCCTCCGACCGGATCCGCGAATGCAGAACGGACGCGGGGAGCATGTCGCCGGGGATCTGCGCCCGATAGAGCGAATTGCTCATGGCTACGCCGATCTTACGCCATGTCGCGCCGTCCGCCGAGACCTCGATCACGGCCCGCGACTTCGCCTGCATGTTGGCACCGTTCACCTTAATCTCGGCACGCGTGAACCGCCTTCCGCCGAGCTCATGGCGGAATGTCGCATGCCCATCGCGGTAAATCGTGAAAAGTCCGTTCTGCCCGAAGGCGCGGTCGAAGCCGGCGAGAGGCCGCGCGTCGTTTGACGCAGGCCCCAGCACCGAATATCCGAAATGGTAGCGATGTCCGTCGGTGCGCTCGCCGTAGCCGAGCGTGATGCCGCCGCCGCAAGCCGCGTATTCGCGCTTCAGCTTGCGCACCCGCAGATCCTCGAAGCGCACCAAGCCTTCCGCATGCCAGTGACCGAGCGTCACCTTAAGAAGTCCGCTGTCACCCACTCGCGCCAGCCTGGAGAACCGACATGAGCCGTTCGCCACGTCGAACGCAAAGAACATGGTGCCAGTTCCGCAACGCACCGCACCGCCCTTTCCGCCGTACTTCGCCACGCCCTCAAGCGCGTAGAGGCTGCCGGGCGCAACCTTGATTGACTTCACCTCGCGCATGTTGGCGTTCGTGCCAAGCCCGGTCACTTCGTAGGGTGCGGGAATCGCCAGCGTTGCGGCGAACAGCAAAGCGACAGGGAGGATCGTCATGGCAAGAACCCCTTCTACCTGATGGTGAACATCATGCCAGGACGGAACACCCGCACCGTGCCATCAGACAGGACCACGTGACGGTACTTTCCTGCCGCGCCACCATCGAGCGAAACGCGCCACCCCTCTATCGCGGAGGCGTTGGCGCAGCCGGAGACATCCACTTTGAGCGCGAAGTCTCTCGGCGACGATGCCTCAAGCCCAGTGACGGCGATCATGCCGGAGGCGGATAGCGTGAAGTTGCTTATCACGCCCGGCACGGCGGCATCGGCGTCGGATGCAGGGATGGACAGCGCGGAGATCGCAAGGCCGCTGCCGGCGTCCGTCGTGAGCACCGCGCCCGGCGACACGGAAACGGCGGATACGTTGTTGAGCGATGGGGCGATCCCCGTTGTCTTCCGGCCCGCGATCGCCATGCCGGTCGTGTGGACGGATGTGTCAGTGCCGTTCGTGCAAAGGGAAGTTCTGTCAGAGACCCAGCGGTAGTACCACTCCTCGTCAAGCCCGGGATTCGTCTGCCGGGGTATGACTTCGTCCCACGAGACACCATCGACGGAAGCTTCGACTGACCAGATTCCGATAGACGCCTTGCACCAAGCATCCTTTTTCCCGAGAACGGCGAAATCGTAGGTGGCGACATCCGCGCAACCATTCGGCAAGCGCATCTGAACGACTATCCAGGTATTCGTGTTTCCTTCCGTCGCCACGACAGTCGTCGTGCCCTCGGTTTTGCCCACCTTGCCGTACGTTCCCCAGTAGGAGCAGGTATCGCAGAAGAGGTTGGCGAGCCCCGTGTTGTCGCCTTCGTGGGCAAACCAGCGGTCGTGATCGTAACCGGCCTCGCCGGGTGCAAGAACGCCACGGCGACCACCTTCTTTCATGTTGGCGTTGAGCCGGCGGCCGTCCTTGTCGAACAGCCCGAACGCGCGGCTACGGGCGATATAGAACGGATTGAACGTCTGCATGATGTTCCAGCGGTAGAACGTGTACTTAGCCGGGTCACGAACATAGAGCGTGCCGGCCTTCACCGAAAGCGAGCCGGAAAAGCTGTTCGTTCCGCCAAGGAACCAAGTACCCGCACCGTCTTTCACGACCGACACCTTGCCTTCGCCGTCCGTGATGTCGAAGATGTCGTTGCCGCCCGCGCCAGAACCATCTAGCGTGAGCACCTTCTCGCCGGCATCGAAGGCGGAGATGCCGTGCAGACGGAACGCCGAAGACGTATTGTTGCGGATGTGGGCATCGCCCTTGAGCACGGTCTGGCGTGTCGCGGCGCGCGACGTGCCGGATCCCGTATATTCGAACACCGGCTCCCCGGCGCCTTCTGGATCGCCGAGCGCGAAAGCGTATGGCGTGGCCGTATCTGGATCGAGCAGCGTCGTGGCGCGCGTGTAGAGCATCGTAGCGTAACCTAACGCGCTCAGATAGCCTACATCATCGAGCGAGTCGAACTGCAACGTGCCGTTCTCCACGGCGAGGCCTCCGCGCCAGTCGCGCGAGGCGTTATCCGTGAAGCGCCAGGTTCCGGTACCCGTCTTCGTCACATAGAAGGAGTAATTCGTGCCGCCATTCGAGCCAGTGGTAATTGCGCCGCCGAACGTGCAGGGGCTGGCGTTCTCGCCGCGGAACTCGACGCGGTGCATCTGCGGTACGAAAGCGTTGTGTTTCAGCGTTCCGTTCCAGACGAGACCTCCGTTTGGCCCGCCGTCTATGACCGCCGGCGAAAGCTTCGAATGATTTACGGAAATCGTCTTGCGCACCGTTTCGCCAGAGCCGAGGTAGCGAAGCCCGCCACCGCCGCCGTTCAAGCCTATGTTGATGACTTCGTTCGTGCCGAGGGGCGACGGTTCGTTCGGCACGCCGATGTGCGTCACGGCAAGGTACGAGTCGTTGGTCGCGTTCCAGGTTTCGTAGTCGTAGGCCACGAGCGTCACGCTGCTTCTGGCATGGTCCGTGAGCAGCGTCTGCGGCGATCCCCAGAACACACCGATGTTTTCGGATAGCGTACCGGCGAAGACCGTTGGCACGTTGCCCTCTGCGTAGCAGGTGATGCTCTTGGAGGCCGCAATCGTGCCGTCGCCGTCAAAGCCGCCGAAGTGGCACCAGCCGACTTTCGGGGCGTTTGCCGACCAAGTGGGCATGTGAATCGTCGCGTTGTTCGATACCGCAAGCGTGGAGTAGTACACGTTCTCGCTCGTTATGTCCTGCTGCAGGTACAGGTCGCCCGCTCTTGCGACAATCTTGACCTCGTAGCACCAGTTGCCTGTGCCGGTGAGATGGAGTTCGCCCGCTCCCGTCTTGACGAGCCATCCGCGATGGCGGTTGATTTCCCGGTTGTATGTGGAAAAGCACACTGGCGTGGAGAGATTGACGCTTCCGCTCGGCACGTTCACGATGAAGGCGCCATCACTCCAGAATGAGATGCGGCCGATGCCGTTGATAGCCGCCCACGATGCGGCATCGGAGGCATCCACGGTAATTTGGTCTTGCCCCATCACATAGACCACGTCATTCGCCCCAGGAAGCGCGGTCGCGGGTTTGTTGTCGTGCCAGATATCGGTGGAATAACTGGCGGGATCAGCCCAGTTTGTCTTGCCCGGCAGGAACTTGAGGTTTGCCGCCTGCATCTGTACCGTTACAGCAAATGCAATCGCCGCACCAAGGTATCTGAGGTGTATCGTTGTCATAACTGATTTCCCTTCACTACGATCCCATAGCGTTTCTGGACACCATGTCCTGAAAACGGCGCGAATGGTAGCATAAGCCACCTCTCGCGTCAATGGGGTAGTTGCAAATAATTGCCCGCCTCCACCCGTTTTACATATCATATTGCGGAATCGCCATAAAACGCGTTATGCATTCGCGGCGGAGCGGAATGGACGGCTGTGCGGCGGCGTGCAAGGGACGCTGAGGCGGCGGCGTTTCGCCCGTGTGGACAAATCCGTTCCGCCGCCCATCAAAGCGCGGTCTGCCGTGTGGACGCCCCGAAGTCCGCCTGTGGACAAACGGATTCCGCCTGTGGACAAAACCTTTTCCGTGTCTGGAC
>CAMPAA010000146.1 GCA_946631345.1 uncultured Verrucomicrobiota bacterium | reverse complement strand
CAAAAGTGTGGGCAAGTGGTTTCTCGGAGAATACCGACAAGCCACGCTTCATCGCGGCCATCAGCGCAGGGAAGTGCGAATGGTCAGGATTCATCACAGCCACGGCGTCTATCTTGCCTTCCATCGCGTCGAGCATCTTGCGGAAGTCTCTGAATCTCGGGGCCTTTGGATAAAGCGACAGGGCTTTTTCGCACTGCTTCCCGTCAAGATCGGTGTCGCACAAGGCGGCAACCTCAAGAAGACCAGTCGCCTCGAACTTCTCGATGTCGTTCCAGCCCTGGCACCCAATGCCGACACATGCGAGACGGACCTTCTGCGGGCCAAATAGCGTCGCGCATCCCGATATCGCCGGGAATGCCCCAGCTGCAAGAGTGGTTTTCATGAAAGAACGACGGGACATGTTCATGATTTTTGTTTCCTTTCTTGTTCAGTGCTCAATGATGGTTCAACACTCCTTATTAATTCATCCAACCATGTGCATCCGCGAAATCCATGTAACGCATCCAATCATACGACGTCAAGTCATGTCCCCCTTCATGAACATGATACCCAACATCATCCGCGCCTCGCCAACCCCAGGCAGGACGCGCTAGCTCAACCGCCGCCGCCTCGCCATCGGTGCCCGCCCAACGATCGAGAGCTCCCGATGAAACATATAAAAGTCGCGGTGCCATTAGTGAGAGCCACTGATGCTGGTCGAACGGCAACGATTGGTCTTTGCCGACATACTTCGAAAAATTCCGACAGAACCAATACGGGAAACGACCATATATGTCTCCTATGTGTTCGCTTTGGGGGAGCGCGCAATGGTTCAACTTCGCACCGCCGCAGCCCGAACAATTCGAGATTGCCATCGCAAAGCGACTGTCGAATATTCCAGCAACAAGCGCCGCCTTGCCTCCACGCGAATGTCCGACTACCGCCACATGCTTCTTGTCTATGTCTGGACATGTTTCAATCCAGTCCATCACGCGACTCGCCCCCCATGACCAGGCTGCCAGTGCCCCCCATGCGTTGTCCGCGCGCGGCTCTGCGGGATTCTCGAAGCATCGGAATACACCAGACTTGAAGACATACTCCGACGAGCCGCAGTCGACCGCAATCTCATCCGTCCAGAACGCTATCGCCGCATAGCCGCGGGCAACGATATCCTCCGCCGGCCAGAAGCTCGTGCGTGAAACTCGACACGGATCGATGTTCACACCGGGATTACGGTTGCAGATGAGGAGAAACGCCGGTGAAGGTCTCTTAGCCGATCTCGGCACAAAAACAGTGAATCGGAATGAATCCTCGCCATACGGCCCTCGATAACGACAGACAACAATGCGTCGACATGCGTCCATCGTGTGCTTCACATCGTCTGCAGAAGCCCCCTTGAACGTCTCCGGAGGGTAGAGATCGGCAAATGTCATATTTGCCGGGCGCTCCACTGGACGTCGTCCGTATACTTTGTCCATGAATGTTTCAACTTGGGCATCCTCAAGTTTCGGCAGTTCACCGACGACAACAGGCTGCGCAAGTGCATATGCAGAAACAACCGCGCCTGCAACGATGACACCACCCCCTATACAGTGCTTTGTGAACATTCCTACCGCCTTCCCTATCGGCATATAATTATAAAGCCATTCGATGCGTGTATGTAGCAGAATCGCACCGTTCCACCCCCTCCTATCCGCTCGTCAGAACCATAGTCTCCAAGCACATTGCCCCCGGCGACAGAGTAGGAACCGAGATATGACATGTATCTTGGATTGCCAGAGATAGGCGTCTCCTGTATACTAATTCTGGACGACTTGACCTCTTCCGACCATGGTGCGCCACACCACACCGCAATGCGTCCTCCGCCGCCGGAGCCGGAACGATTGTTGGCGTTGCTTGCAGGCATTGTATCTCCGCCATTAGCCAAAAGTGCGCCCGTCTCGCCACCGATGAAACGCTTGGCCTCCAGCAGAATTGTTCCGCCCGAACCACCGCCACCGTAGCCATTTCCTAATATGTTTCCACCAGACCCGCTTGCGTCTATTGTTCCGTCAACGCGAATCATGCCGTTCGTGGCTGTCACGTAGATCATCCCTCCGCCGGCACCGCCCTGCGCCCATTTATCGTTTGAGCCCGAACCACCAGAACCTGCCATGCACGGGCGAAGGAGGTCATCGTATGGATCTTTCGCTGTGTTTCTGCCTTTGCCGCCTTTTCCGCCGTGGCTTCCGCCCGCAAGCAAGGCCCCAGCAGCTCCCGGCCCTTTTCCGTAAGCGATAGAGCCAAACGATGTGAAATTTTCATGATACGATCCACGCCCTCCGCGGCCTGCCGCAGTAAACACGCCGCCTGTCTGCACGTCGAGCGAACCGACCTCAAAACGTGGCGAACCGAGGTTCAGACAGTCGCTCCACGAATAGACAAAGCAGTTCGTGGCAATCGTCATCGTTCCGCCAACCTTGACGAGCGCACCAAACCTGTCAACGCCGTTCGTCGCCGCCGCACGGATATCGAGGCGCGACACGCCACCAAGCGTCAGGTCGCCCGTCACGGTCAGTTCGCTCGGCGTCGTCCCGGCGTACATCACGATGCTGTTGCACCAGTTTGTCGTTACACCGCCGCCGATTTCAAGACGCGAGTCGTCGCCAGAGAGCACGAGATCGCCGTTGACCGTAACCTTCACGCCCTCTTCACCGAACATCACGTGCCCGCCTGTAAACGACCAGTCTCCGTCATAGACATACTCCGAGAAGCCGAGGACATTGCCCGTCAAAGTCTTCCCGGCAATCTGCCGCGCAATCTGCGCATCTGTGAAGTGAACCGTGCCCATGCCGGCGTTAATGCCACTCGGGTCGTATTTGTCGTCCACATTCGTGGACTTGTAGGCGCGGTCTCCCGTCTGGTAATGTCTGCCGGCGGCAGCAGTTATCGTCATTCCCGAAACTGAGACCGCCTGCTGCGCTTCCGAGTCATAGTGGACGGCAATCATACCACCGCCAGCCGGATGACCCGATTGACTAGGATTGGAACCTCCTCCGCCATTCGCGGACAGTGTCCCAGATCCAGAGATTGTCCGGCATGTAATATAGATGCTACCACCCGATCCGGCTGGAGAATGCTGATCAGCACTAGCCGTACCGTACGAGGAGGCACTCTGACCATCCACAAGAATCGCGCCATTGACTACGACTGCGCCGGATGCCTCGATCTTTACGGCGCCACCGCCGCATCTGCCTGCACCGTATTGGCTTGATGCGCCGCTGGAACCTGGAAGTTCCGGTGCGGCAGGATTGTCGTACGGCATGACATTTGGCAAGACATAGCTTGCGTTAGGCACACGGGCTCCGTGTCCGCCATGGGAAGGCGCCGTCACAAAGTTTGCCTTCTTCATATCGCCTGCGCCAGGGCCATATCCTGCATGGTCAGATCCCTTTGGATATCCCACATAGCCCTTGTAGTTCACATCAATCTTGCCTCCATGCTCTATCGTCAAATCCGTGCAGTTGATCCAAACGCGGCTCAGGTCTGTCTCGTTCGTGACAGCCGCGCCGCTTGTGAGAATGCCGCCGCTTGGGATCGTCATCGTCACCGCGTTGAGGCGCGTCATCCAATTTGTCATCACAAGCGTTCCCGAAATCGTAATCGAAGCGAGGTTCGCCGAGGAAGTGGCAATCATTGCCGATTTCCCCGATGGAATTATCACATCGTCTCCGTTCTGTGGGACTCCTCCATCCCAATTGTCGCCATTTACCCAGTCGGTATCGACTGCACCGGTCCAAGTTATGTCCGCACCGAGGGCAAACGCCGGGAACATCGCCACCACAATCAGCGCACAAAGTGCTTTTTCTGATGCATGAAAGAGCTTCCCATGACCGGACTTTGCTGTTTGAACATCGCATTTCATTTGCATTGTTCCTTTCATCTTTCAAGAGTTACCTTGCCCATGCGATCCGTCGTGTGGGCCGTAGTGCCTTTTGTCACTGCGAGGATCTTCGAACACTTCCCCTGCGTCAGGCATTCGTTAACGACACGAATGCAGTTGAGATAGAAGCTCTCGCCCGGTCTGACAGGCGCGTCCGTGAAGCCATTGAGCGGAAATGCGAATCGCTGCTTCCAGACTCCTGGACTGGACGTATCGGACACGACCCTGGCGCCGTATGCGTCAAGGCCGGACTCTGCGGCAGGCACGTTTATGCGTCCGTTGACCTCGCCGTTCGACATCGCGACCATTCTGCCGTCGGGGCTGGAAGCGTAGTGGCGGTAAGGCAACGCCTCTTGCCTCGCGATGAACAGCTCCCACGTATCGCACGGGAAGATGCCGGGTTCGCATTTGAGCCGAGAGGTCTCCACGAAGTGCATCAATTCAAGATAAAACCAATCTCCGTCATGGGCCAGGCGGACCTCTCCGGAGAACTGCGACGGCACGTCGCTGCCGGCATTGTAGAGGACGAACTTCTTTGCGGGAATCCTCGGCCAATTGACTTTCGCCACGTCTCCGGCGGCAGGCGGCACGCGGCGGGCCGTCCAATTCGGCTTTGAAGTCCGTTGGCGCTTCAGAAAGGTTTCGTAGCCCTCTTTCATATACTGCCAAACACCAAGCTTCCAGATGGCGACGCGGCGCTTCTCGACCGGCGTTTCGGCCAGGCGTTCCGCCTCTTCAACAAGTTCGCCGAGTCTCCTCATCAAACCTGGCATTTCATCACCGCCCCAGGCGAGTGCCGCAGTCTGCTTGCTGTCGCTTTTCGGATATCGTTTGAAGTCACAATACCGATTTTCAACAAGGCGATAATACTCCTTGAGCGGCTCGCCCGCACGACCATACGTCTTGAAGAACTCGTCCAGCATCTCGTCAGGATCTCGCGTAGGGTCAATCATCCACTCGAATTGCATGTATGTGTCTACATCGCCGTTCATACCGCATTGAAAGATGCCAGCCGAGAAGTCGTTTTCAAGGAAGAACCTGTACTGCCGCGCTGCTTCGTGAGCGAAGAATCCGGGGAAGCAGTTAAAGCCGCTGTTGTTCGTGTGCTCAAGTGGATATGTGTTGTATAGCCACATAGCAATCGGCTGGTCCGGATACGCCTTGCGCCATTCCTGCATGCGGCGCAGCTGCGGCTTGAAGCGCATCCGATAAGGCTCGCGGTTTGCCGAGAGGCAGAAATATACGACGACATTGGTCGGCAGGGAGAAGCCATGCGGAAGCCCTTCGTGTGAATGATAGGCAAGAGTCGATATCTGCTTCGTCGGATGCGTCTTGGCGATTTCATCGGCTACGGTCTTGACAAATCGGAACCAGTAAGTCGAATCCGAGGCTTTGTCCACCTCTCGGTCAGGCTCCATCTGGGACTGACAGTCATCGCATTTGCAGTAGAACGAATTGTCCATCTGGGCAAGGCAATAGTTGTCATGCCCCCAGACAAACCGGCCGTTTCTTGGATCCTGGTCGAAATAGGCACGAATGTCGCCTATGACCAGATCGATAAACGCCTTGGACGAGTAGCACATCTGCGGGGGCTTCTTTTCACCGTACCCTTTTGCAAATATCTCTGGCCATTTTCGGATAAAGTCCTTTGACCCTTCATCCCAGTATTTGTCGTAGTAGTGGTAGAATGAATGATTGGCCCGCGCTTCACGTCCACCGATCCGATGCCGCAACCGAAAGAGTACAGAACGCGCAGCAATCGAATTCGTGTTCTCGTACATGAGCCGCTGGCATTCCTCGAATTCCTTCGTTCCCGCCCTCCACAGAAGAAGGCTGTTCTTGCCCTGTCCAAACTTTGGGTAGTCTATGGTTCCCCCGCGGTATGCAATGAACGGCTTCTGCCTCCGATTCGTGACCGACACGCACAAATCCGGATTGCGTGGAAGATAGGTTCCGAAGTCGGACATATCAGCCCATACAACCCCGCATTCCTTCTGCAGAAAATCATAGACCGCGTACATCGACCCTTGGGCGTGATAGAAGCTGGGCTGACCCCTTATCGTCACATTGGTGCCGTCATTTTGATAGACAAATCGACCTTTGTCGGGCATGTCGAGTCCTGCGAGAACAATGCAGCCTTTCCTGGCCGCAACCGCAAACTCCTGTTTTGCAAAAGAAGAGACATCCACCTCGGCAAAACGAGTTGGGCCAACGCAGACAAGTGTCGGAAGAGCATCGGCATCCTGCTTCTCGAGTTCCGCGTCGGTCACAATCTCAAACGACCCGCCTGTCATGCGGTCAAGGTGCCATTTGAGATCTAGTGCGCCGAAACGCGCCGCCTTGTCCGCCTTGTCCGCCACAACGATTTTGGCAAGCGCCTTTCCGCCCTCGGCAAGTCGGATGGGGGAAGACGGCTCAGACATCGCCTTCGCAGATGACATCGCCGCCACAAATACGACAGTCGCAAATGTCCACATCTGTGAATTTCTCGTATTCATGGAGTGTCGAGCTCCGTATTGTCTAGCTTGAAACCTTTGGTGTTTCGAATTATGAAATTCTGCCCCGCCTTGCGGTCCCACGCGGCTGCGCCGTGGTGCTTCCAGTCCGGCAGGTCTGCTTCCGAGACCTTGCGGAAAGAACAGTTGGCAAACGTCCAGTTCTGGAGCGGGCATCCGTAGCGTCCGGACATCAGCGGAAGCTCCAATCCTGTCGCATGGACGTTCTCAAATCGGACGTCTCGCATCGCCTTTGCCATAACGCCTTTTTCCGCCGGAGCAATCTCCGCCAGAATCGGCCGTCCGTAGATGCCACGCATGCTGATGTTGTTGAAGACGAGGTTTTCAACGAGCGTCGCTTCGCGCCCGTAGTCCATCCCGCTCTTGCCCGGAAGCACGAAGGCAATGCCGACGGACGTATCGTGCATCGCGATGTTCGAAAAGTGGCAGTCGCGTATCACGCCGTCGTTCGTCCACCCGATGCGTATGCCGTTCGCCCAGCTCCTCAGCGTGCAATTCACAACGACGACGCGTTCGCACGGCTTGTCCTCCCGAAGCGAACGGCTGTTGGCGCGCACGACGAGCGAATCGTCCCCCGTCTCGATTATGCAGTCGGAAATCGCCACATCGCGCGAGCAGTTCACATGGATGCCGTCGTTGTTAGGGTAGCGGACGTCGGCGAGTATCTTGAGCCCATTGATTTGCACACGGTCGCAGTCGTGAATCCAGTAGCTCCATCCCGAGGGCTGGCCGACCATCGTGACATCCTTCAGCACGACGTCGCGGCAACCGGCGAGAAACACGACGCGCGGCAGGGAGTTTGTCATGTCGTAGACACGCTCGTACTTCCAGCCGGTCCAGTTCGCATCGACCTTCTCCCGTGTGTGGTACGCGCCATTGCAGTCTATCGTCCCGCCGCCCGTGATGGCGATTCGCTCCGCCTCGTCTGCAAAAATGAAGGCGGCACTACGCCGGCGCGGCAGACTGTCCTTGTCGACATGCCTTGCTCCCGGCCAATCGGGGAAATCGGCAATGTTCGGCGAGGCTAGAAGTTTCGCCGTTCGGTCGATGTGCAGCTCAATACCGCTTTTGAGCGCAAGCGCCCCGGAGAGAAAAGTTCCGTCTGCAAGCACGACGCGACCGCCTCCCTTTGCCGCCGCCGCGTCTATCGCGGACTGGATCGCCGCCGTGTCCTTCGTTGCGCCGTCGCCCTTCGCGCCGTAATCCCGCACCGAAAAGTCCGCACCAACCAACGAGAGGAAAGCGCCGAGCGCAAACACGGCGATAACAGACGGCAGGCACTTTGTCGCTTTCATGTTGTTCCTCCTCCTTTTGGTTGAAATTCTACCACATCGCCCAAACTGCCACAACCCGACCGAAAGGACGGGTATGCCGGAGAATCACAGCTGTTAACGGGTTAAGTTCTTACAGATATATATTTTTTACCCCCTTAACTTGACGTGCAAGAGCGCTATATGATACAATACCGCCATCATGAGCGTTTACAAGCGAGAGAACTACCTTAGACCCATTCGCGGTTTTTA
>CAMPAA010000145.1 GCA_946631345.1 uncultured Verrucomicrobiota bacterium | reverse complement strand
ACGCGCTTTCAAGCCCCATCGGGTGGCAAGCTCGGTGGAGGCGGGTAAACGGACAAAAGCCCGGCAGGGCACAAAGCCACAAAGGAAAGAAAAGAAAAATGCTGCAGAAATCGACTCGCGGCCAGAACCCCGGCGACGCCCGAAAGTGGTATCTGGTGGACGCGAAGGATCAGGTGCTCGGCCGACTCGCCGTCCTGATCGCAAACAAGCTCCGCGCGAAGGATTCCCCGAATTTCGACCCGTCGGTCGATCAGGGCGCCTTCGTCATCGTAATCAACGCCGCACAGGTCAAGCTCACCGGCAAGAAGGAAGTGCAGAAGGACTACCAGCGCTATTCCGGCTACCGGGACGGCCTCAAGCACTTCACGGCGGCAGAGATGAGGGCCTCCCATCCCGACCGCATGATCAAGGAGGCGGTGTGGGGCATGCTCCCCAAGAACAACATCGCG
The DNA here is from genome assembly GCA_946631345.1 of uncultured Verrucomicrobiota bacterium. Classification (GTDB taxonomy): domain Bacteria; phylum Verrucomicrobiota; class Kiritimatiellia; order RFP12; family UBA1067; genus UBA1731. The sequence continues at coordinate 7,551 of CAMPAA010000145.1, read as the reverse complement.
CGCAAGATGATGACGCGCGTCAAGGTATTTGCCGGTCCGGAGCATACGCACGCCGCGCAGAAGCCGGAAACAATCACGCTCTAAGGGGGACCGAGAAGCAATGGCTACCAAGAAAATCATTTCGGCCGGCACCGGCCGCCGCAAAACCGCCGTCGCGCGCGTCACGCTCGTCGAGGGCAAGGGTGAGTGGACCGTCAACCGCGAGCCGCTGGAGGCGTACATCACGTCAGAGGCTCTCCGCGACTACCTCAAGCAGCCGATCGCCATCTCCGGCTACGACCTCTCCGGCACGGACGTGGTCGTGTTCGCGAAGGGCGGCGGCGTGTCCGGCCAGGCCGGCGCGATTCGTCATGGTCTCGCCCGTGCGCTGGTTGAGGCGGATGCCGCGCTCCGTCCGGCTCTGAAGAAGGCCGGATGCATGACGCGCGACAGCCGCATGAAGGAGCGCAAGAAGCCCGGTCAGCCGGGCGCCCGCAAGCGCTTCCAGTTCTCGAAGCGCTAATCGCAACGGATGTGGCGCGATGCGCCGCTCCACAACAGCAACGGGCCGCCTGCGGAATCGCACCGCTGCGGCTCGTTGCGTCCATAGGAAGAAGACATGGCTTTTGGATTCATCGGAAAGCTGGTGGCGAAACTCACCGGCAAGAAGTCCACCCCGCAGCCGAAGAAGGCGGAGCAGGGCGGAAACGGCAGAGGCAAGCACGGAAAGCGCGGCAGGCACGGCGCAAAGGGCGGTAACGCCGCAAACGGTGCTGGTTCGGAGAAGAAAGGCGGCGAAAAAGGGAAGGCCGCCGGCGGCGGCAAGGCGCAGGCCGCCGCGCGCAAGGCTACGCAGCCCCGCGCGCAGGGAGCGGGCGACCGCCACCGCAACGACGAAGAGTGGGTGCGCAGCAGGCGCGACGACCGCAAGCGCGACAGAGACCATCGCGGGAGGCGCAGCGACCGCAGGCGTGGCCCTGCGCCGGTCGACACCGCCGCCGACGAGATGCGTCCGGGCGGCGTGGTGACCCCAGAGGAGCGCGCAAAGCGTCAGCAGGCCCATGCGGCGTGGTCCATCGACCAGTTTGTGGTGGAGCCGGTCGAGGGGAAGAAGCGCTTCCACGACTTCGACCTTCCCTCCGAGGTGATGCACGGCATTGCAGACCTTGGGTTCCAGTACTGCACGGAGATTCAGGCGCTCTCCCTCCAGAGCGCGCTTGACGGCAAGAACATCGCCGGTAAGGCGCAGACGGGATCCGGCAAGACGGCGGCGTTCCTCGTTGCCATCCTCACCCGCTATCTGCGCACGCCCGACCGCCGCGCCAGCACCGGCGGATGCCCGCGCGCGCTCGTGATCGCCCCGACGCGTGAGCTTGTCATACAGATATGCAAGGATGCGGACGCGATCGGCAAGTACTGCGATCTCCGTTCGCTCGCCGTGTACGGAGGCATGGACTACGACCGCCAGCGCCACGAGCTGCAGGAGGCGCCAGTCGACCTGCTCGTCGCCACGCCCGGCCGCCTGCTCGACTTCTGCAACCAGCACGTGATCGACCTCACCAAGGTGGATACGCTCGTGATCGACGAGGCGGACCGCATGCTTGACATGGGCTTCATACCGGACGTCCGCCGCATAATGGGCCGTCTGCCGCCCAAGAACAAGCGCGCAACGATGCTCTATTCCGCCACTCTCTCCGACAGCGTGATGGAACTGGCCTCGCAGTGGATGGAACTGCCGGTCAAGGCCGAGGTGGAGAGCGAGCACAACGCCACTGACACCGTCCGTCAGGTCGTGTACGTGATTCGCGCCGAGGACAAGTTCAAGGTGCTGTTCAACCACATCGCGCTCCATCCGGACGCGCGGGCCATCGTGTTCTGCAACCGCAAGAGCACGACTGAGGACGTGTACGAATCGTTGAGGCGGCGCGGCGTATCCTGCGAGATGCTCTCCGGCGACGTCAACCAGAACCGCCGCCTCAAGACCCTCGACGACTTCCGCGCAGGAAAGATCAAGATTGTCGTAGCCACGGATGTCGCCGGACGCGGCATACACGTGGACGACATCGAGTACGTGATCAACTTCGACTTCCCCTACGAGGCCGAGGACTACGTGCACCGCATAGGCCGCACCGGCCGCGCTGGCAACACCGGCATAGCGATCTCGTTCGCGGACGAAGACGAGTCCTTCGCAATCCCCGAGATCGAGGAGTACATCAACGAGCCGCTGAAGTGCACGCTCCTGCAGGAGGACGATCCGCTGCTGAAGCCGCTCGAGAAGCTGGCCCGCGGCCAGAAGGGCGAGCTGAAGCCCGTCGATGAGGCCGCGAAGGCGGCGGTAGATGCGCGCGAAGCCGTCACAGAGGAGCAGAAGGAGGCCGCCGCCGCGCTGGTCGGGTACCGCGATGGGATGATAGTGAAGAACGCCGCCGGCAAGGAGGGCATCGTCGCGATCGACGAGAAGGATACCCTCCAGCGCAAGCAGCCAACGTTCGACAAGGCCCTGGAACCAAAGAAGGCCGTGGACGAGACCAACGCCTATTCGCGGCCGATCGAGCAGAAAACCAGATTCGAAGAGTGGTCGGTGTAGCCGGTTCACGTCCGTTTCAAAGGAGATCAAGATGGAAATCATTGCGACAGAAAAGGCACCGGCGGCGCTTGGGCCGTACAGCCAGGCCATCCGCGCGAACGGCATGGTGTACTGTTCGGGGCAGATCCCGATCAACCCCGCCACGGGAGCGATCGAGGCGAAGACAATCGAGGAGCAGACGGTGCAGTCTATCACGAATCTCAGGAACGTGCTCGAGAAGGCCGGCTCGTCGCTCGCAAAGGTGGTGAAGACCACGGTGTTCATCAAGGACATGAACGATTTTGCGGCGCTGAACAAGGTGTACGCGGAACTGTTCGGCGACACGAAGCCCGCGCGTAGCTGCGTGGAGGTGGCTCGTCTGCCCAAGGACGTCCTCGTTGAGATAGAGTGCATAGCCGAGGCATGAACAGCCGCAGAGCCGCCGCATTTGCGGTCGCACGCTGGATCGCGACCCATGGCCACGTGAGCGAGATGCTGCCGGATACCCCCGACAGGGCGTTTGTGCAGGATCTTGTGTACATCACGGTCAGGCGGTTCCGTGCGCTCCGTGCCGTGCTTGGGCATTTCGTGCCGAAATGGCCGAAGGGCGAGATGGAGGCGCTGCTGCTCGTCGGTGCGGCGCAGATACTCTACATGCCCGACGTGCCTGATTTCGCCGCCGTGAACGAGACGGTGGCGGCTGCAAAGGGCTGCCCCAACAAAAGCGTGGCGAAGGTCGTAAACGCGGTGCTGCGCAACATGATTCGCCAGCGCGATGAAGTCGAGGCGTACCTGAAGGCGGCCCCGCTGGCAGAGCGGGAGAGCTTTCCTAACGCAGTGGTGAAACGCTGGATCGAACGGTACGGCGAGGAGGACGCCGAGCGGCTGTGCAAATGGCACAACGAACCGGCCGACACATGGCTGGCGTATCCGCCCGGAGCCGCCGCCCCGTTCGTGCGACTGGCGCGCGGCCGGAGGGTCTCGGAGGTGGAAGGCTATGCGGAAGGGGCTTTCATCGTGCAGGATCCCGCAACGGCGGGGGCTGTTGAGCTTCTGGACGTCAAGCCCGGACTGAAGGTGCTGGATTTCTGCGCGGCACCCGGCGGCAAGACTGTACAGGCCGCATGGCGGATGGGCGGCGTGCAGGGCGTGGGCCGGCTGGTGGCGATGGAGGTGAACGCCGTGCGCCGCCGCAGGCTTGAGGAGAACCTGCGTCGCGTGGGTCTCGGCTGGGTGGAGACGGTGTCGGCGGTGGCCGACGGCGAACTGTTCGACCGCGTGCTCGTGGATGCTCCGTGCAGCAATACGGGCGTTCTGCGGCGGCGGCCCGATGCAAGGTGGCGCTGGACGCGTGAACATCTCGCGGAGCTGGTCAAGCTGCAGGCGGAGGTGCTTGCGGCGGCGGCGGCGCATGTCGCCAAGGGCGGGCTGCTCGTGTACTCCACATGCTCCAACGAACCTGAGGAGAACGACGAGCAGATCGCCGCCTTCCTCGCGGGCCATCCGGGGTTTGAAGCGGCGGGGCGCAAGGTGTCCATTCCGTTCGCGTCAGGGTATGACGGCGCGTTTGCCTGCGCGCTCAGGATGAGATGAGCGGCGTAGCCTACACCCATGGCAGGGCGGCGCGCTTCTACGTGCCGCTCATGCTGCAGGCGTTCTCGCAGTCGCTCACCTATCCGCTTGTCGGCTCCATCACTAGCCATGGCCCTGACGGCGTTGCCGCGCTTACGGCGTTTTCGCTCGGGCAGGTGATCCAGTTCATGATTGGTGCGCTTGGTGGCGGGCTGATCATGACCGGCATGGTGTTCGCCAAGACCCGCGAGGGGCTGGCGTCATTCTGCCGCCTCAATGCGATTATGATGGGGGTGCTGCTGGTTGCGCAGGCTCTGGTGTGCGTCCATCCTGTCGACACTTTCATATTCGGGCACCTGCTGAACCTTTCGCCGCACCTTGCGGAGATCGCACGGCGCACAACCCTATTCGGCGTTGTGATGCAGGCCGGTTTCTTCCTTCGCAACGTGCCGCTCGTGCTGCTGTTCAACGCATATGCGAGTTTCGAGGCCAACCTTGCGACGGTAGCGCGCATTGCGCTCACCTTCGCCTTTGCGGTGGCGTTTCCCCGGATTGGATGGGTTGGACCGGACTGGGGGCTTTTCGCGCTTACGGTGCCAGTGCTTCTGGAATGGCTCATGTCGGCGGCGTTCGCCGCCAAGTACAGGCGGAGGCTTGCAAGCGGCGAGGGGGCGTCCGTATGGGAGCAGTTCAGGTTCTCTGTGCCGTTGTCGTTTGGCGGTGGGCTGCTGGCGGTGTCGCCCTTCATGACGGCGGCGTTCGTCGGGATGGCGGAGAACGCCACGGAGATGCTGGCGATTCACTATGTGACGCTCGGTATCGCCAATCCGGTATCGTACGCTGCGTTGAGGATGCAGGCCGTGTCCATCCAGTTTCCGCCGGAGTGGAAGGGCGACAGGCGGTTGCTCGGCTTCGCGGTGGTTGCAGGGCTTCTGCTTGGATGCGTGCCGTTGGCGTTTTCGACGCCGGTGCTCGGAAACTGGTACTACGGCGGCTGCCAGAACATCCCTCGGCACATTCTCGGAACGACGCGCCTCGTCAGTTTCATTTATGCGTTCATATGCGTAATCCATGCCGTGCGCGGGCGGGTGGAGGGGCTTGCCGCACTCGCAAAACGCCCAAGCGCCGTGATGTCCGGCCAGATCGCCTATTTCGTTGCACTCGTGCTCACGCTCGCGGTGACGTTTGCCGTTGGGATGCCTGGCTGGGCTATGGCGGTGACGGCGATATACGTATCGCCTATCGCAGCCACGGTGGCGACATATGCCTGGCTGGCGGCCGTGCCATATCGGCCATAGACGGCTGTGCGAGGCGGTGGACGGAGAGTCAGGTGGACTTGCGGATCACGAGCGGAGCGTCGAGCAGTATTTCGCGAGGTTCGTTGTTGGGGTAGCGGATATTTGCGATCAGGGTCTTGAGCGCGGTCTTTGCAATCAGCTGCGTAGGCTGGCGGATGGTCGTTAGCGGCGGTATCGACGAGCGGGCGCAGTTGTCGTCGTCGAATCCCACGATGGCTACATCGTCAGGTATGCGTTTGCCGATGGACTTAATCGTCTCGGTTAGAGTCACGGCTGTTTCGTCATTGCCGCAGACGATGGCATCCGGTTTGTTCCGAGAGCGGAACAGCTTGCGAATGGCATCCGCATCGTTGGGTGCGAAACAGAGCTTGGATATTCCGTTGTCGAGACCCTTTACGGCGGCTTCGCCCGCGAGCCCGAAAAGGCGGTTTGCCCAATTGATGTTCGATCCAATGGGATGGCATGTCATGAGAAAGGCAATGCGCTTGCATTTGCGTTGCATGAGATGGTCGGCAATCCGCCGCCCGGCAGCGATGTTGTCTATCGCCACAAGGTTGCAGCCGGACCGTTCCGGGGGTGTGGTGACATCGGAATCGATCAGCACGATAGGGGTCTCGGTCCGCTGGAAAAGCCGAAGCACCTCACGGTTTTCCGCTACGCATTTCGGGTCGAGGTGCGGACGGAAGATGACCCCTTCAATTCTTTTTGTGACGAGACGCCTCGCGGCAGTGCGCACGCTGTCAATCATCTGCTCAGGGGTTTCCCTGGCCACGGTTTCGGTGACAATCTGGTAATTAAAGGCCTTTGCGCTTGCCTTGAGCTCCTTTTCGAGAGTGGTGAAGAATTTCGCGGAAGTGTAGTCTGGTATGAGCAGCCCGATCAGGCCTGTCTTGCGCTCGCCGCGTTTCGTTATGAAGGTTCCAATCCCCTTGCGCGTCTCGATCAGGCCTTGCCGCATGAGACGGGACAAGGCCTGTCGAATCGTGTTCCGCGCCACGCCGAAGCGTCGGCACAGCTCCTGCTCGCCTGGGAGTCGTTTCGTATCGGCGAACACACGGTTTGCGATGTCAGTTTTAAGGGCTTCGTATATCTCAATGTGCTTCATTGGGGCGAAGTATAGCACATTTGGGTGCGGAGAAGCGAAGCCTGTCTATACAGCATGGTTTGCAGAATTAAACGTACCCGATTTGGTTCGTTTACTTCTGCAATGGGGTTTGCGAACCGTATCCAAGGATAGATAAGCGCGAATGTCCATCTGCCTTTCTCCGCTTCACATTTCAAAGCGCCTGCGGATTCGCGAAACTCCCCAGCGGCCACGCTTTGCTGCGGCTGGCCTTCCCATGAGGCCCAGACAGGCGGATGAATTTCTATGGAATAGAAACGGTTGTGTCGTACGGATCGAAGTTCACATTTCTATTCCATAGAAAACCATCAGTCGTACGGATTGAAGATTGCGTTTCTATTCCATAGAAACGGTTGCGTCGTACGGATCGAAGAAAGCATTTCTATGGAATAGAAATCCCGGCGCCGCTCTGGAAGGGCTGCGAAGCGGCTTTGGTGCATGATTCCCGTTCGCCCACGGGCAGACGGATTTTTGACCTAGGCCTGACAGTCGTTTGACCTAGGTCAAATCGGCGTACCCCGGCGGATCCTCACCGAGAGTGCTGCCGACTAACCTCGTTCCCAATCCATCTTTGTGCCCGTTGTGTTCCTTGTGGCTAAAACCTGAAAGGAAAACTCATCATGGACACCACCACCACCACCCAGACCGCCATTGAAACGCTCGCCGCCGATCCAACCCTCGCCGGTTGCACATGGGACGAGCGCGGAATAACCCCCATCCGCGACCCATCCGCCGCGCCGCTCCCACTCAGCTCCTGCGGTATCTTCCGCTGCCCTGTGAAAAGCTGCGGGAGTGATAAAGAAAGAGCGTGGAAAGTGTAAAAGAAAGTATTAAAGAAAGTGCATAGAAAGTATAAAAGAAAGTAATAAAGAAATATTGCCCGCCCACCTTGATATATCGGCCAGAATATGCTATAATACGCCCATCTTTTGCGAAAGGTTTATTAGGTATTATGGATATGTCAAAATACATTGGCGAGGCGACGGCCTACGACAAGAAACTGATGCTTGAGC
>CAMPAA010000144.1 GCA_946631345.1 uncultured Verrucomicrobiota bacterium | reverse complement strand
CCCAACTGGGTGTCCCCGCCATACCCAACTGGGTATCCCTGCCATAGCTGGTTTTCGGCGACCTGTCCAGACGGGGGCGGCTCTACCCGGCACCCGTGTAACGCTGTGGGAACCCTGAATATTTTAGACCACGGGCAAACGTCGCTCAGACCACGGGCAAAAATCCGTCAGGCCATGGGCAAACGGTTTGACGCCCCTGCACGCTTAGGCTCCCAAAGGTCTCAGGCTAGTCATCCGCTGAGGTTGGCAATGGCTGGGATTTCATGATGGAATTTTCTTAAGGCAGAGTGGCGGCGTGCAAAGATGTGCAAAATGGCTTTGAATTCGCTGCAAAAACGTGCGATCAGCCTGTGTATTTCATGCAAAAACGTGCAAAACGTCCTTGACGCGCCAACGGACATATGCGATAATTGCCACCCAAACGGGAGATAAGCGATGAAAAGAGACGTTGAAAGCAATATGCAGACGTGGAAGTGCCGCCAGATTCGTAAACCTCTTGTGTTGATGGGGGCGAGACAAGTTGGCAAGACATGGCTCATGCGGTCATTTGCAAAGCAGAATTTTGCTCATGTCCACGAGTTCAACTTTGACGACGAGCCGAACTTGGCACGGATATTCGAGGACACGAAGGATCCTTATCGCATACTCCCCAATCTTGCGTTGATTGGAGGCCGTGCGATTGACACAGACAAAGATGTTGTGATATTCGATGAGGTGCAGTCCTGCCCCAATGCCCTCAACACGCTGAAGTACTTTCACGAGAAATGTCCGCAGCTTGCAGTCATGGCCGCCGGAAGTCTTCTGGGCGTACGTCTCAAGAAGAACAACTGTGGTTCTGAAATGGCAAGCAATTCCTATCCTGTCGGCAAAGTTGAACTTCTGGATGTCGAGCCGATGACATTCTCGGAGTTCCTCTGTGCGCATGACTCTGCGCTGTACGAGTATTACTGCAAGATAGATGGCTGCGAACCGATTCCGGAGGTGTTCCATTTCCGACTTCTGGACGCATTGGGCCATTATCTGGTCATCGGAGGCATGCCAGAATGCGTCGGCGAGTTCTGCGAAAGCCGCGACGTTTCGAGGGTGCGCAAGATTCAGAGGGATCTTGTGGCGCTGTACGAGGATGACGTGCTCAAGTACAACGGCAAAATCGATGCCGCAAAGACTCTGCTTGTCATGCGCGCGCTTGTTCCGCAGCTGGCGAAACGAAACGAGAAGTTCATATACGGCACATTGAGAGATGGTGCGCGAGCAAGGGACTACGAAGGCGCGATAGAGTGGCTTGTCTCGGCAAGAGTTGTCAGGCGGGTCTGCAATGCAAATGCGCTCAAGTATCCGCTTTCGGCGTATGAGTCGCGCAATGCGTTCAAGCTCTACCATCTTGACGTCGGGCTGTTGAGGGAAATGGCTGGCATCGCCCCGGAATCCATCATACTTGACATGCCGTTTGAATTCAAGGGGCCGTTCATGGAGAACTATGTCCTGCAGCAGCTGCATGGATTTGGCGACACTTCGATAAAGTATCATTCCGAGCGTGCGGGAAACGAGATCGACTTTGTTGGGCAGAAAGGAGAGTATGTCATCCCTATGGAGGTAAAGGCCGGTTCGGACAAGGCCAGCGCATCGTTCAAGGCTTTCGTGAACACCGAAAGCCCGCGCTTTGCGGTTCGGTTTTCACGTAGGAACCTTCGCCGAGATGGAGGCTTCACAAACATTCCGCTTTATCTTGCGCCGAGGTTGGAGGCTTGCCTTTGAACAGGGTAGGGCGCGGGCCTTGAAGGGACACGATGCGCGCGGCACAAGGCAACGCGCTTTCTGGCGCTTCCGCCACATAATGTGCAAAACGGGGGACAATTATTTGCCGTATCAAAAAATGGGTAAACACCAAGATTTCGCTTGCGTTTGGGGCGAGGATGTGGTATTTTACTTCGCCGAAGTGGGTGGAAAAAGAGCATGAATGCAAATATAAGGTTGATGATATGCATGGCGCTTTCGGCGTTCGCCGCGTGTGCGGCCTGTGCCGATGCCGGCGAAATAGTCGAAGGAGTGAAATCCTCCGTCAAGAGCAGGTGGAGGAAACTTGAGCGGTACACCGACAAGATCGCCGCCCTGCGCGAAGAACGGAAGAGTCTGCCGGAGTCTTCATCGTGGAAGTACCTCTGGTGCGACACGAACAGGTCTGACCAGGACGCGAAGATACGCAAGCAGCTCGGTAACGTGAGGGAGCTGCTTCTCTCCACGAACGCCCGGAAAATCCTTGAAGAGGTGGATGATCTTGACGAAGACATCGCCGATGTCGAAGAGGAGATGCGCGAGGCCCAGAGGGATCGTCAGCTTGCGGAACCCGAAGACAAGGACGGCTACACAACGAAACTCGACAAGCTTGCCACCAAGAAGGCGGCGCTCCAGGCGCGCCGGCGAGAGGAGGCGGCAAAGGTCTGCGCGGAGCTGCGGGCCATCGGCCTCAACGTCGGCGGCAAGGCGGCCGAGGCGTGCCTTTTCACGGCGAATTTCGGCGACATCATCGATGGCGTTGTCGTGGCGAAGAACGTGGCGGTCATCGTCGAGAACCTCAGGGAACTTATGGCGACCGGCGACGTGACGGCATCGAGGCGGTACTATGGCATGTATCTTGTCCTTGTGGACGTGCAGATCGCCTGTTTCGAGGACTACCTTGAGAAGAGCCGAGGCGGAACGTGGCGCGGGCGGCTGAACCAGATGCGCGAGGACGCCATAGCGCTTCGCGACCGGGCGCAGGGCGTGATCGCGTCGGAAAGCTATCTGCCTGGGCAGAACGCGAATCTCGAACAGGCGTCACGCCAGAACACGGCGACGCTCAAGGCCATCGACGCCTATCTGCAGGTGCTTGATGCGCATGAGGAAGTTATCGCCGAAAAGCTCGCAACCGCCCAGAAGGTGCGCGAGGTGATCGCAATCTCATACGAGACGCTGAATCTCGCCGGGGATTTCATACAGTTCGCAAAGTCCAGCCAGGATCTTTTCAATTCGCTTGAGCAGCTCACCCTGCCGCCCATCGAGCTTTTCAACGACGCTGCGGTCCAGCAGGAGTTTCTTGAGATAACGAAGAAGCTTAAGGAATGAGGAGCGGGGACATAGGGGACATGGCACAGGTTTATGGTATAATGCAAGCCGATTTTACATCACAACAGACACTTAACGAGAGGATCAGGACAATGAAATCACCTAACTGGCGTTCTGGCGGAGGCATCATAGTGAAGTACGCGCTGACGTTCTTGTCGTTCGGCGCGATTGCGGCGTGCGCGCTGTGCGCAGGGGATGCGCCGCCGTGGATGACGCCTGAGATCAACTCCATAAACCGTCTTCCGGCGCGCGGCATCGCGGTGCCGTGCGAGAGTGCGACGAAGGCCCTGATGATCGCGCAGGGAACCTTGCCGCGCACGGAGTCCAAGTGGCTTCAGTCGCTGAACGGCGTGTGGGGGTTCAAGTGGAAGCACGCGGTGGGCTATCCGAACTGGGAGAAGGAGGGGCAGATCGTCGTTCCTGGCTGCTGGCAGCTGCAGGGCGACTTCGATCCGCCGCTCTACACCAACAGTATCTTCCCGATTCCCGACGACGGCACGGGAAACCCGATGCTGGAGCCGCCCGAGCACTACACGAGCTTCTGCTATCGCAACCCGGTTGGGCTGTACACCCTTTCGTTCACGGTGCCGGAGGAGTGGAGGGGGAGACGCGTCGTCATCCACTTCGGCGGCGTGTCGTCGGCGATGTACGTGCGGCTAAACGGCAAGATGATCGGCTATTCCGAGGATAGCCGCCTGCCTGCGGAGTTCGACCTCACGCCCCACCTCGTCTTCGGCGGCCCGTCCGCCGGCAGCGCCGAGGCCGGGAAAGGCAACGCGCTTGAGGTGGAGGTGTTCAAGCACTGCGACGGCACGTTCCTGGAGGACCAGGACTTCTGGCGCTTCTCCGGCATCTTCCGCGACGTGTGGCTCGTCGCCGAACAGAAGGATGCACCGAAGGATCTGATCGTGGACGCCGCGCTCTCCGACGACTTCAAGACCGGCACTCTAACCGTCCGCGACGAGAACGGCAGGACCGTTCTCGAGAAGAGTTACGACAATCCGCGCCTTTGGAGCTGCGAGACGCCCAACATGTACTACGAGACGGTGGAGATGGGCGGCGACTACCGCGCCGTAGCGTTCGGGTTCCGCAAGGTCGAGATCAAGGACGCCGTGATCTACATCAACGGGAAACGCGCGATCTTCAAGGGCACCGACCGCCACGAGATGCAGCCGGAGGGCGGCTACGTGGTGACGCTCGAGGGCATGAAGCGCGATATCGAGATATTCCACGACCTCAACATCAACGCCGTCCGCACCTGCCACTACCCCGACGACCCCACGTGGTACGAGCTCTGCGACCGCGAGGGCATCTACGTGGTGTGCGAGGCCAACATCGAGTCCCACGGCGCAGGCTACGGCGATAAGAGCTACGCGAGGAAGCCCGCCTTCCTCCAGTCGCACGTGGAGCGCGGCGTGAACATGGTGAAGACGTTCCGCAACCATCCCTCCATCGTGATATGGTCGATGGGCAACGAGGCGGGCGACGGCCCGAACTTCACCGCAGAGTACAAGGCCATGCGCGAAATAGACCCAACGCGTCCGATCCAGTACGAGCGAGCGATACACGGCGACAACACCGACATATTCTGTCCCATGTACATGCGCCCGTGGGACGTGGAGAAGTATGTGAAGGACAACCCCAAGAAGCCGCTCGTCCTCTGCGAGTACACGCACGCCATGGGCAACTCCAACGGTTCCGTGCACGACTACTGGGACCTCGTGCGGAAATATCCCTCGATGCAGGGAGGGTTCGTGTGGGACTTCGTGGACCAGGCCGTGTGGAAGAGCGATTCGCGCGGCACGTGGCTCGCCTACGGAGGCGATTTCGGCGACAAGCCCAACGACGACAACTTCAACTGCAACGGCCTCGTGGACGCCACGCGCGAATACCACCCCGGCGCGTTCGAGGTTAAGTACGCGTACCAGCCCATCCACGTGGACGCGTTCGACTGGGCGACCGGTGAGGCCACGGTGCACAACGGCTACTGCTTCCTGTCGCTGGACGGCATCGAGGGCTGGTGGACGCTCGAGCGCGACGGCGTGAAGGTCGCGGAGGAGAGGCTCGACCTCTCGAAGTTCGCCGCCGACACCGTGCGGAAGATAAAGACGGGCGTGCGCGGCGGCTTCGGCAACGCCATAACCTTCCGCTTCATCAGGAACGGGCGCGACATCGCGCACGACCAGTTCGTCAAGCCGTTCGCGCAGGTCAAGGCCGATAGGGAGCAGGACTTTGACGACGATGCCGCCGAGCCGCTGCCGAAGGACTTCTTCCGCGTGAACCTGTGGCGCGCCCCGACCGACAACGACCGCGGCTGGAAGATGCCGAATGTCTGCAAGGTGTGGAAGGAAGCCACCTGCTACCAGGAGCTGCCGGAGGGCGTGGAGCGCACGCTCAAGACCACCCAGCTCGGGGCGAACCGCCATCTTGTGGAGTTCACGCTCACCGTGACGGCGACGAACCTGCCGCCGATCCCGCGCGTAGGCCTCACGTTCACGCTGCCCAGCGACTACACGCACGTGGCGTGGCATGGGCTCGGGCCGTGGGAGAACTACGCCGACCGCTCGAAGGCCGCGCTGCTCGGCACGTACTGCGGCAACGTGGGGCTGGTGAAGGGCCTGATGGACGCCACCGGCACAATCACATATCCGATCGACCGCCTCAACCCCGACAACTACAGCGAGCCGGGCGAACAGGGATACCGTACGGGATGCCGCTGGATGGAGCTGTCCAACGGAGCCGGCGAGAAGGTTCGCATAACCGCAGTCGAAGCGCCGTTCGGGTTCAACGCATGGCCGTATTCGCAGCTCGACCTCGAGCGCGCGAAGCACCAGTGGAATCTCGAGGTGTCCGATTCCGTGACCGTGAACATCGACGCCGCGCAGATGGGCGTGGGCGGCGACGACAGCTGGGGCGCGAGGCCGCACAAGGAGTACATGCTCGGCCCCGGCACGTACCGCCTGAGCTTCATCATCGAGCGGCAGTAGAGTTCGCGCTGTCACCAGAACTATGCTATAATCCGCTGCCATGAAAATCGTAACATTCGGTGAGATAATGATGCGCCTGAACCCGGAAGGGTACAGGCGGTTTGTCCAGGCGGACAAGTTTGAGGCGTCATACGCGGGCGGCGAGGCAAATGTCGCCGTGTCGCTCGCGAACTACGGTCTTGACGCCTCCTTCGTGACCAAGCTGCCCTGCAACCCGCTTGGCGAATCGGCCCGCAACGAGGTGCGCCGTTTCGGCGTGGCCACCGACGGGATCGTGTGGGGTGGGCCGAGGCTCGGGATATATTTCGTTGAGAAGGGCGCGTCGCAGCGGGCGTCGAAGGTGGTGTACGACCGGGCGGGCAGCTCGATCGCGCTTGCGAAACGCTCGGATTTCGACTGGGCGAAGATCCTTAAGGGCGCGAAGTGGTTCCATTTCACCGGAATCACGCCGGCGCTCGGCGGCGAACTGCCGGCGATCTGCATGGATGCGCTCAAGCATTGCAGGGCGCACAGGATCACCGTGAGCTGCGACCTTAACTACCGCGGCAAGCTTTGGACGAAGAAGGAGGCCGGCGCGTGCATGGCGAAACTCGTGCCGTACGTGGACGTGCTGATCGCAAACGAGGCTGATGCGGCGGATGTGTTCGGCATAGTGGGCGAAGGGTCTGATGTCGAGAGCGGCAAACTCGACAAGCAGGGCTACGTGTCGGTCGCAGAGCAGCTGTCGAGGCGGTTCGGGTGCAGGAAGGTCGCCATCACGCTGCGCACGTCGCTGTCTGCGTTCGACAACAAGTGGGCAGGGCTGCTCTACGACGGCCGCAAGGCGTATTTCTCTCCCGAGTACATGATCCATATCGTCGATCGCGTGGGTGGCGGCGATTCGTTCGGGGGCGGCCTCATCTATGCGTTGGCGACGGGTAAGAAGCCGCAGGAGGCAATCGATTTCGCCGTGGCCGCATCCTGCCTCAAGCACTCGATAGAGCACGACTTCAACCATGTGACGGTGGCCGAGGTGGAGTCCCTCGCCGCCGGCAACGCAACTGGCCGCGTGCAGAGGTAGGGCCAGCCGCATGGAATACAGACAGCATAGGCCATTGGCGTGGTTTGCCGGTTTCACCGCGCTGTTCGCCGCAGCGATGGCCTATGTGTTCTGGGGCACGTGGTCGCCGGAGATCGCGTTCGTGCAGCCCGATCAGCCGGTGGTGTATCCGGCGGACTTCCTGCTGCGCAAGTGGTGCGAGATATGCGGCGGAGGGGCGTTCGTGCCCGGTGATTTGCGGTTCCTGCTGGGCGGGGCTTACGCCTGGCAGGAGCTGCAGTATGCGCTTGCGATGTACCTTGCCGCGCTGGGAGTGGTCTATTACCTCGGCGGGCGCGGCCTGCCTCCGCTCGCGTGCTACGGCGCGGGCGCGGCCTACGGGTTGATGGGCTACAACTTCACGCTGTTCTCCGCAGGGCACCTCGGATGGTTCGTGTATCTGATGTACGGCCCGTTCTGTTTCGGCCTGATCGACAGGTGCGTCCGCAAGGGAAGGTGGATCAACTGGGCGCTGCTGGGCGGAGCGCTGGCATGGTCGAGCGCACAGCAACCGGACATATGGCTGCTGTTCACGGTCATGGCGTTCGCATACGGGCTTTTCAGGACGGCGCTTGCGGTGGCCGCGGAGCCGTCAGGAGGGAAAGGCAGGCGCGCTGGGCGCATCCTGCTTGGCGTGGCGCTTACGGCGGGCGTGCTGGCGGCGGCTGGATGGCCGCAGCTGCACAACGCCATCTTCGTGCAGACGGCTAACCGCGACAGTCAGATCGCCGGCAGCACGGGCGCATCGGCGGACGACAGGCCGAAAACGGAGGTTGACGCCAAGGCCGAGCGCGAGAAGCGGTATGTGTTCTGCACGAACTGGAGCCTGCCGCCGGACGAGATGCTGGAGTTC
>CAMPAA010000143.1 GCA_946631345.1 uncultured Verrucomicrobiota bacterium | reverse complement strand
CCGAAAACCACATCCCGAAACGCACTTCAGCCTTTATCCATGCGGGTGCGGCGCACTTCCTCGCTCAAAAAATGGGTAAACTCCAGGGGTTGCGACGCTTTTTTGGCGGACATTCCCCATCAGCCAAATGCCAAGTCAATCACCCAACGTGGATACCGTGAAAGAGACGGCGGCCTCCGGCCGTGCCGCGTCGCCGGGAACGGCAACCACGCGATGCCGCCCGGCGGGAAAATCCACGGTGCGCACCACGCCGTTGGTAGCCCGCCCCACGCCCGTGCCGTTCCAGAACCAGTACACGTCCGGCTCCGAGCATCGCAGATCGAGCGCAAGGGTCTTCCTTCCAGGCGGCAGCTTGTAGCTCTGCGGCGCGGGCGATAGGATCATCACCCTGTCCTTCATAGGCGTTGGGCGCAACAGCGGCGGCAGTGGTGCGGCGCAGATCGGCGAAGGCCATGATGGAGGAGGCAGGTTCACATAGAGTCGGCTCATTATCTCGCCCGCAGCCGGCGCGGCTATCTCCACGCCCACCAACCGGGCAGACGCCTTGCCATCCTTGTTGCCGTACCACACGCCCACCACCCAGTCCGGCGTGTACGCGAAGCACCATGCGTCCTTCAGGTTGTTGCTGGTGCCTGTCTTCCATGCGACCTGCAGCTCCTGCGCGCCAGGCATGGGCAGCGTTCGCAGCATCTCCGCCAGCTGCCGTCCCGCCGCCGCTACCGCGTTTGTGGCGGCAGCGGCCAGGGCCAGTCCGCGATACGCCATGGCAATCTCGCCAAGCCGGTAGCCGGCCGAACCGAGCGCAAGCGCAAGACCGTTCGTCTTTACCGCGCCGTAGAGCCCCCGCCGCTCGAACGCCTCCGTCACGCGCTCCTCGCCTATCGCGGCAAGGAGGCGCAGCACAGGCGTGTTCAGCGATTGGGAGAGCGCCTCCGTGGCGGTCACCTCTCCACGGAAGGTGCCGTCGAAGTTGCCGGGGGAATAGTTGCCGTACCGTAGCGGCGCATCAAGGAGAGTCGATTCAGGGGTGATAATCCCCCCTTCGAGCGCCTCAAGGTAGATGAACGGCTTAAGGGTGGAGCCGGCGCTGCGCACCGCCCGCACGGCGTCCACCTGCCCGCCTTTGCGCCGGCTGAAGTCCAGCGTGCCAACGTAGCCGCGCATCTCTCCTGTTGGCACATCCACCACGACCGCCGCCGCATCCTCCACTCCATCGCCCGTTCGCCGCCTGAGAATCCGGCGCACCTCCTCGCACAGGTCCGCATCCGCCTCGATCCGCATTCCGCCGCCCTCCGCGCGCGCCGCCCTTGCGAGGAAGCCCCACTCCCTGGCGTTTCCGCGCTCCTCCCATTCCGTCTTCACCGAGAAGTCGCGGTAGCGCACACGCTCGTCACGGAAGAGGGAATCGGCACGGGCGCGCGACATCAGCCTCTTGCGCACCTGCGCATCGAGCACAAGTCTCTGCCGGCGGGCCGCAGCCTCAGGATGCCGATCTGGGCGGAAGCGGTTCGGAGCCTGCGGAACGCCCACGAGCACGCTCGCCTCAGCTATGGTGAGATCGCCGATCTTCAGTCCGAAATAGTAATCCGCTGCGCATTTCAGCCCCACGATCTTGCCGCCGTACGGCAGATGGTTGAAATAGGCCTCCAGAATCTCGTCCTTGCCGTGCAGCTGCTCCATCCTCCGCGCCCGCGCCGCCTGTAGGAACTTGCGCGCCCATCTCCAGCCGCGCCTCGGAACTGCGAGTCCCGCCACCTGCATGGAGATGGTGGAAGCGCCGGACAGCACGCGGCCGGAGCCGAAGTTCTGAAAGAGGGCGCGCACCACTGCGCGGTAGTCCACGCCGCCGTGCTCGTAGAAACGCGCGTCCTCCACGTTCAGCGTGAACGTGCGCACCTCCTGCGGAATCTCCGAAAGCGTGAGCGGGAACCGCCATTCGCCGTCATGCGTGCGCTCGTACCATACCGCCCTGCCCTTGCAGTCGCGCCAGATGCGCACAGGCGTGTGGCGCGCCAGCTCCACGAGAGGGTCCTCCACGCACCATGGCGCGGCGAACCACGCCACGGCGGCGGCAAGAACGAGCGCACACACCAAAAGCGCGGCCACATCGAGGATTCTCCGCCATCGCTTCATGTGTGCCTGCGCGGAATTCGGCGGAGCCTGCAGCCTCAGCCCAGGAAACGGAGCGCACCGGTAGGGCAAGCGTCCACGCAGAGGTGGCAGTCCCTGCATCCGGCGATCGCCTCCGGCCTGTCGAACTCGGGCTTGATGACCGTCTTGAATCCACGGCCAACAAGGCCAAGCAGACCCTTCTTCGCCTTCTCCTCGCAGGTGCGCACGCAGAGGTTGCATGTTATGCACTTGCGCTGGTTGCGCTCGATGCACACGAGCTTCTTCTCGACAAATCCGGGATGGAACGCGCCGCGCAGGCGCTTCGTATCGGTGCGCAGCATGTTGGCGTAACGGATGAGCTTGCAGTCGAAGTAGTCGTGGCAGCCGCACTCCAGGCAGCGTTTCGCCTCAGCCATCGCCGCCTCGGGCGAAAGGCCGAGGTTGACCTCCTTGAAGTCGTGCCTGCGCTCCTCCGCCGGACGTTGCGGCATTACTGCGCGCGCAATCCGTTCCCGGTCGGCGAAGTCCTTCTCCGTCACTTCACGCTCGGATATGATCGGCGCAACGGGACGGTATTCGCGCCCGCGCAGGAAGGCATCAACCGCAAGCGCCGCCTCGTTGGCCTGCGCAATCGCGCCGATGGCGATGCCGGCGCCCTTGTTTACGGTGTCGCCACAGGCGAACACGCCTGGAAGCGAAGTCGCGAACGTGGCCTCGTCGGCAGCAATAGTACCCTTCTGCGTCTGCGGCAGCTCCTCGAAGCCCTCCGGATCGTTGCGCTGGCCGATGGCCGCGATCACGCTGTCGAGCGCAATCTCCTCGAACTTGCCCGGCACAGGCACAGGCTTGCGGCGACCGCGCTCATCCGGCTCGCCAAGCTCCATCACCTGAAGCCGCATGCCCGACACGCGCCCGTCCCTGCCGAGGATCTCGTCCGGCGCGCACAGGAACTTGAACTTGACGCCCTCCTCTTCGGCCTCTGTGATCTCGATATCCTCCGCCGGCATCTCCTTGCGCGTGCGGCGATATACGACAAACACCTCTTTCGCGCCCACGCGCACCGCCGTGCGGCAGGCGTCCATGGCCGTGTTTCCGCCGCCGACGATCGCCACGCGCTCGCCGATCTCGGGCTTCTGGCCGGTCACGACCGCGCGAAGGAAGTCGATTCCGCCCCACACGCCGCCCAGCTCCTCGCCCTTCACGCGCATCGACGTGGACTTCCAAGCGCCGTTGGCGACGATCACCGCGTCGAACCATGTGCGCAGCTTGTCGAACGTGGCATTGCGCCCGATCTTGAAGTCGTTCACGAACGTCACGCCGAGCGCGGCTATCGCGTCAGTCTCGGCCTTCAGTATCGCCTTCGGAAGACGGTATTCAGGTATGCCGTAGCGCAGCATGCCGCCCATCTCCGGCATCTGGTCGTACACCGTCACGTCGTGACCCCACTGCGCAAGCTTGAACGCCGCCGTAAGACCCGCCGGACCGCCGCCGATGATGCCGACCTTCTTGCCTGTCGGCGCCGCAACCTTGATTGGATGTTCGTTGCCGTCCTTGCGCACCTGGTCGGCTGCGAAGTACTTCAGCTGCGCTATGGAGATAGGCGCTTCAACGAGCCGCCGCCGGCATGCCTTCTCGCACGGATGCGGACACACCCTGCCGATTGCAGCCGGAAGCGGGAACGTGGACTTGACCGTCGCCACCGCATCGGCAAAACGCCCTTCAGCTATCTCCTTCACGTATTTCTGGCAGTCGGTGTGCGCAGGGCAGTTCAGCTTGCACGGCCCCTGGCAGTCGCCGTCGTGGTCGCCCATCAGCAGCTCCAGCGCGAGCGAACGTGCCTTGAGCGCACGTTCACCCTTTGTGTGCACAACCATGCCTTCGGAGACCTTCGTCGCGCAGGCGCGCAGCAGTTTAGGACACTTCTCCACCTCCACAACGCATACGCCGCACGCACCATATGGCTTCATCTCCTTCATGAAGCACAGGTTGGGAATCTCGATTCCCGCCTTCTCGGCCGCCGCCAGGATTGTGGAACCCTCTTCCACCTCTACCTGTACGCCATCAATCGTCAGATGTATCGCTTCTTTGTTCATAGAGTTATGATGTTATACCAAAAACAGACCTTATGCGCGCACTGCGGCTCGACTCAGCCATGGAGCCCTGCCGCATCTCGGCATGTCACGGGCACAGCGCTGCCGCAAGAGCGTCAATCTGCGCGCGGGAGTCATCGTTCAGCGCACTCCTGACGGTCACAACCGGCTCGGCGAACGTGATGCCCTGAGACTTCTCGAAGAGTCCCTTGATAACCTTCGCGGCGTTAGGTGCCCAAGTGCCGTTTTCGATGATGCCGACCGTGCGGTTGCGGTAAGTGCGCTCGGTGAGATGCTCGATGAACGTACGCATGAACGGGAATACGTCCATGTTGTACGTAGTGGTGGCCAGCACGATCTTGCCGTAGCGGAACGCATCCTCCACGGTCTCGGGCATGTCGTCGCGCGCAAGGTCGGCAATCGCCACCTTGGGGCATCCGCGCTTCAGCAGAGCCTCCTTCAGCAGAAGCGCCGCCTCCTTCGTGTGGCCATACACGCTCGTGTAGGCGATGCATACGCCCTCGCTCTCAACGCCGTATGAGCTCCACGTTGAATACTGTTTCACGGCATGTGCGATCTCCTCACCCTTCAACACCGGGCCATGCAGCGGGCAGACGGTCTGGATGTCGAGGCCTGCCGCCTTCTTGAGGAGCGCCTGCGTCTGCGCGCCGTACTTGCCGACGATGCCGAAGTAGTAGCGGCGCGCCTCGCAGTCCCAGCCCTCGGGATCCTCGATGTCGTTCGCGCCGAACTTGCCGAAGCCGTCAGCCGAGAAGAGCACCTTGTCCGCCGTATCGTAGGAGACCATCACTTCAGGCCAGTGGACCATCGGCGCGGCGACGAACGTGAGCTTGTGCTTGCCGAGATCGAGCACGTCGCCTTCCTTCACGACAAGCCGCTTCGGGGCGACTGCGCCGCCGAAGAACTGCTCCATGAACTTGAACGCCTGCGCCGATGCGACTACCGTCGTACCTGTCCATGAGGCAAGTGCCTTGGCGATATTGGCCGAGTGGTCTGGCTCCATATGATGGATGACGAGATAGTCTGGGGCCTTGCCGTCGTTCTTTGCCGCGATGTTGGCCATCCACTCGTCGCCAAAGCGGACGTCGACGGTATCCATGACCGCCGTCTTTGCGTCCTTGATGAAATAGCTGTTGTAGGCCATGCCGCGCGGCACAACGTACTGACCCTCGAACAGGTCGATGTCGTGATCGTTCACACCAACATAGGCGATATCTGCTGTGATTTCCATTTCTCTCTGCTCCTTGCAGTTTCGTTTTTCAAAACAAATGCGTATTATACCATAGCGCACGCAAAAACGGTCATTTGAGGTATCGGTCGAGGAACTCGTAGCCCGCCTGCGTTGCCGCAGGCGGCGGACGGTGCCCTGATGCGTGGTTGACGAGCCTGAGGCGTTCGGGATTGCGTTCATACCCCTTCGCGCGTCGCATCATCGCACCGCTCGATGCGTCGTCAAACTTGCCGGCTATGAGGCAGAACGGTTTCCCGCCGGAAAGCGAAAGGAGGCCCGCATGATCCATGCCCTTGGCCCGCACCTCCTTGAGCTTTTCGCCCCAGTACCATGCGTCCTGCCAATTCGTCTGATCCCATCCGATGCCGAAGTCGCTCGCAACGATCACCTTGATGCGTGGGTCAAGGCATCCGGCGTAGAACGCCATCTTGCCGCCGAGCGAATGGCCGATTATTCCGATCCGGTTGGTGTCCACGCGAGGATCGGCACAGAGAAGATCGACGAGAAGCCGCGTATCGAAAGTCAGCTTTCCGATGCCGGTCCAGCTAGGATGGTCGCGCAGGAGCTTGCGTCCGGCGTGCCCCCACTTCGCCCATGCGTCCACAGGCGCATTGCGAGGATCGTATGTGAGATGGTACGCCTCTGCCGACGCCGCCATGTAGCCGCGCCGTGCGAGGTCTGACAAGTATGCGACTTCGGCGTAGTACGTGAGGTTCGTGCGGGCCGGAGCTAGCGGCGACTCCACGCCACCCGTCTTCGGATCGAAACCGAGCGTTGCCTCCGGAAAGTAGAACGGAGCGGCGACGGCGGGCATGAGGCCCGAGGCCCCGCGCGGAACGGCCAGCATCACACGCTGAAAAGTGCCTGGACCGTTCGCCTGACGGTATTCCTCAACGTCGAAATCGTGACAGCGATACGCCGCGACACGCTCCACCCTGCGCGGAAACGCCGCATACGACGCCGGCGCATCGACATATTCTCCCCAGCCTCCTAAAGCGACCGAAGCGAGGAGAAGCGGCGCTGCAAAGGCAAGTCTCATGGCGAAAGCAGCATATCCTTGAGCGGCTCAAGGGGCCGCCCGTGGAGAAACACGCCTCCGGCCATCTCCTTCGCACCTTCCGGCTTGAGAGATGTGATGAGCAGTGCCGTGTTGCCAGTGCGGATAACGGGACCGCGCTTCGTGACTTCCAGCACGGTGCCCGGAAGCTCGTTGCGGCGTGCAGGATCAACCTTGGCGAACTCCACCCCCGTCACAACCACGCGCCCGGAATTGCCCTTCTTGCGGAATCTCGGCGGAAGGAACGTATAGCATCCCGGCCATGGCGTGTACGCGCGCAGCTGCCTCTCGATGTGGTCGGAAGGCTTGCTCCAGTCGATCAAGCCGTCTGACTTAGATATCTTGTGCGCGAACGTCGCCTGGTCGTCTTCCTGCTCCTCCGGTGGCGGCAGTTTGCCGGCATCCATCAGCTTCAGCGCCTTTGCGAGCGTCACGCCGCCGCATATTGCGAGCTTCTCCATGAGTGAGTCGCCCGTATCCGCTTGATAGATCGGCTCTATCTGCTTCAGCAGGATAGGGCCATCGTCCATTCCGATGCCCATTCGGATCACAGACACGCCGGTGACGACATCCCCCGCGAGCAGCGCCGCCGTCACCGGAGATGCGCCACGGTATTTCGGGAGAAGCGAGAAGTGGCAGTTCACGCAACCGAACTTCGGCAGGTTGAGAAGCGCCTCCTTCAGGAACTGCCCGAACGCCACCACGACTATCACGTCGGGCTTCCACTCCCGTATCTGGGCGAAAGCCTCCGGCGCGTTGACGTTTTCGGGGGTGATGCAATTCTTTATGCCGCGTTCGGCGGCGTAGGCCCGGCAGGGGCACGGGGTCATGAGCTTCCCGCGCCCTGCCCGGCGGTCGGGCTGGGTGACCACGCCGACCACCTCCAGCCCGGGCAGGCGAAGTATCGCCCGCAGACATGTGGCGGACGCACTTGACGATCCCATGAAGACGATTCTCATGCGTCCGCCGCCGGCCTCGTTTAGCCGTTTTTGCGCTCGAATTCCTTCATGAAGGCGACGAGCGCGTCGACGCCCTCCATCGGGAACGCGTTGTAGATCGAGGCGCGGATGCCGCCCACGCTGCGGTGGCCCTTCAGCGAACCCATGCCGAGCTTCTTGGCCTCGGCGATGAACTGCGCCTCAAGCTCCTCGGTCGGGAGACGCCAGGTCACGTTCATGTTGGAGCGGAACTCCTTCTTCGCCGTGCCACGGTAGAACTCCGTGGAATCGATCACATCGTATATCTTCTTCGCCTTCTCGACGTTGAGCTTGAAGAGGTTCTCCTTGCCCATCTTCTTGACCCACTTCATCGTTTCGCCGAAGATGTAGATGCCCCAGGTCGGCGGCGTGTTGAACAGGGAGTTCTCGTTGACGAAGGTACGGTACTGGAGCATCGTGGGTAGGGCGGCATCGCCCCTCTCGGCGAACTCCTTGCGGATCGCCACAACCGCCATGCCGGATGGCCCGAGGTTCTTCTGCGCACCGGCGTAGAACATCGAGAACTTCGTGTAGTCGCGCGGGCAGGAGAGGATGTCGG
>CAMPAA010000142.1 GCA_946631345.1 uncultured Verrucomicrobiota bacterium | reverse complement strand
AAGATCGACAAGTGCTGCGCGAACAAGCCTTCCGAGGTGACGAAGCGCCAGAAGTTCTGGAACAAGGACTTCACGCCTGTCGCGTGCGAGGACGTCAAGGAGTTTGACGTCAAGATGGGCCATGAGATCGCAAACGAGATCCGCAAGGCCGCCCAGCGCAAGGAGAAGATCATCTTCATCCTTCCGGTCGGCCCGATGGGCATGTACAAGTGGGCTGTCTACTTCCTCAAGGAGTGGAACCAGGACTGCAAGCACGTGTGGTGCTTCAACATGGACGAGTGGGCGGACGGCAAGGGCAACACCCTCGTCGGCGACGCGTCGTTCCAGTACGCGATGGAGCAGGCGTTCTACAATCCGCTCGGCAAGCTCACCGTGCCGAAGGATCACCGCAACTTCGCGACGAAGACGAACCTCCCGACCTACCCCGCCAAGATCGAGGCGCTGAAGAAGGAGGGCGCGAAGCTCGTGCTCGTGTACGGCATCGGCCGCATGTGCCACATCGCGTTCTGGGAGCCGATGATCGGCGAAGAGTTCAAGAGCGACGCCGAGTGGCTCAAGCAGCCGTACCGCATCGGCGTGAAGCTGCACCCTCTCACGATCGAGCAGAACGCCATCACCTCGTTCAAGAGCCGCACGACCCTCGTGCCGTGCCGCGCCAACACGATGGGTCCCGGAATCATGTTCAAGGCCGACTACGCGATCGGCGGCGCTGACGGCACGCTCGGCCGCGGAATGCAGTGGCAGGGCATGAGCTTCTGGATGACGCTGCGCTACGGGCCGGACCGCAACGTGACCTCGTCCTGGATCCCGACGCTTCCGGGACGTCTCTTCTTCCTCAAGGAACTGGCCGGTCCGCTGATCGCGGAAGCGAACTGATGGCGTGACGGCGAACCGAAAGCCGCATCCCCCTTTGGGATGCGGCTTTTTGGTATGACGATGCGTGCGGAAAGCCCCAAGGACCGTCAAGCCGCAGTGAAACCGACAACCATCCTTTTCTTCGTCTCGCTCGACCGCCACTGCTTCGATTCGCAGCTGGAGGGGTTCTTTCAGCATCCGCGTGCGCGGGAATGGCGCGTGCAGGTAGTCGCAGACGCGACTTCACGCGAAAAGATCCACGCGGCGATGGATTTCTGGAAGCCGTCAGGAGTCCTTGTCGAACACGGAGACTCGCTGGCGGTTCCACCTTCGCTGTTCGGGACCGTCCCGGCGGTGTTCATCGATATCGGGCGGCGGAAACTGCCCATGTCGGCCGATGCCGTGGGGCTTGATTCCGCAGAGGTCGGCAGGATGGGTGCGGGGCATCTGCTCGGTCTTGGCCTTTCGGAGTGTTCCTACATAGGTTTTCCCCGTCCGATCCTGTGGGATCGTGAACGCGAGGCGGCGTTTGTGGAGACAGTCCGCCGCGCCGGAGGGAATCCATCCGCCTTTTCGTCCCGCCGGGTCCTCTCGCCGGATGAGCGTTACCGGCGGCTTTTTGCGTGGATCAAGGCCCTGCCGCGTCCATGCGGCGTGATGGCCTGCAACGACCGAGTTGGTGAGGAGGTGCTTAACATCTGCGCGCGGCTCGGCATCGGCGTGCCCGACGAGATGGCGGTGCTGGGCGTTGACAACGACGCGACGCTTTGCGAGAACGCCACGCCACCGCTCGCCTCCATCGATCCAGGCACGTCCCGGAGCGGACTGTTCGCGGCGCAGATGCTCGACCGGCTCATGTTCTGCCCGGCGCGGAAAGGCGAGCCGCATTTGGCGAGGTTATACCCGCCGCTTCGCGTCGTGGTGCGGGAATCCGCTCGGCGGCTCGCATGCGACCGGTCAAAGGTGTCGGTCGCGCTTGAGATGATACGCCGGCGCGCGTGCGAAGGGGTGAGGGTTGCCGATGTGGTCGCCGAAATGGGGGTTTCCCGCCGCGCCGCAGAGAAGCATTTCCGGCTTGCGACGGGCAAGAGCATCCTGCAGGAGATCGACGACGTGCGCTTCGAAAGGGTGTTTGAGATGCTGCGTGATTCCAAACGCCAGATAGGTTCCATTGCGGGGGCTTGCGGCTTCTCGACCGAAGTGGCGTTGCGCAAGGCGTTCCGCCTCCGCACCGGGATGTCGATGAGCGCCTGGCGGAAGCGGAAGACGTCACATTAAAGACGTGCGCAAAAGTATCGATTTTTTTTCTCCACGGTGCGCAGCTGTCTAAGGTTCTGTGCTACAATAGCAACAAAAAAAGAAAAGGAGTGCAGATAAGATGGAAAGAGAAAGGATGCTTTTCGCCGCAGCTCTTGCCGCTGTCGTGATGCCGCTGCTTGCGGCCATCGAGACGGTGGACGACTTCAACGGGATGGATACCACGTCCGCCTCGGCCCAGACGTTCTGGACTGTATCGGATCACGCCCTCGTCACCAACACCACCACGGAGTTGACGCTTTCCGGCGCCGAGACCGTCGATGCGCGCGCATACGGCGAGGGGGCGGGCGATATCGATGCGTTCGATTCGCGCTTCCGCACGACGGGCGATTCCAACGTGATCGCAGAATTCCGCTCCGACAGCCCCAAAGGACTGGTCATCCATTTCCGTTGAAAGGACGCAGCAACATGAAACAGCTTTTTCTTCTTTCATCGCTGGTGGCGGCCGTTAGCGCTTTCTCCACGCCGCCGACCGCGACCGTGACCGATTTTTCGCAGGATCCGCAGACGAAACTCGTTTCCGTTTCCTACACCGTGGATGCCGCCGCCATCGTCACGCCAGAGTTTCTTGCGGACGGTGTGGCGCTCGATCCGTCATTCTACGCCGACAGCCTGATCGGCAAGATCAACGCAGAGGTTTCGCCCGGCACGACATACACCTTCACGTGGAGTCCAGACCTTCACGGCTCAGGCATCGACCTTTCCGGCAAGGATCTTACCGTGCGCCTGACGGTGTGGGACCGGCTCACTCCGCCGCCGTATGTGGCGCTCGATCTCGCCATGCCGGGCGTTGCGCGCTACTACGCCTCGTCGAACGCCGTGCCGGGCGGGGTGCAGGATATCCGCTGGAAGACGGACCATCTTCTGATGCGCCGCGTGCCGGCCAAGAACGTGGTGTGGCGCATGGGATCTCCGGTCGAAGAGCCGGGGCACGACGGCACCTGGTCGCAGGATTCCGCCCACAAGGTGAAGCTCACCTGCGACTACTACATCGGCGTGTATCCCGTCACGCAGCACCAGCACGAGCTGGTGGGCAACAACGTGCCAGACAACAGCTACAGGGCTTCCCCGTGGTACAAGGAGCGTCCCGTAGGCGGCATCTCCTACAACAACTTGCGCGGCGCCGCGAACGGCACGAACTGGCCGAACGCGAACCTCGATATCGCGCATGGCGTGGAATCCTGGTCGTACATCGCGAGGTTCCGCGCGGTGACGGGCAAGCTGCTTGACCTGCCAACCGAGGCGCAATGGGAGTACGCCTGCCGCGCCGGCACCGGAACAGGGCTGAACAACGGCAAGGAAATCACTAGCAAGGACGTATGCCCCAAGGTGGCGGAACTGGCCCGTTACGCCTCCAACGGCGGAAAGATCAACGGTGTCAGGCCGACCGACTACGCGGCTACGGGGCCGACGGGGGCCACGGCGGTGGTCGGCTCGTATCTGCCGAACGGATGGGGACTCTATGACATGCACGGAAACATCCGCGAGTGGTGTCTTGACCGCTATATGCCGGAGACGCGCACGATGGACGATGCGCCGATTGTCGATCCGGCAGGGGCGACGGCGGCGACAGGCACCTATAGCGACAAAGGCCATGCGATTCGCATAACACGGGGCGGAGGTTTCGATGACGCTGCCTACCAGATCCGCAGCGCCAACCGGGGCAATGTGGCATCGGATACAGGCTGGTACAATCTTGGGTATCGGCTGTGCTGGGAAATCAAGTGAACGGAAAGGAGCGCAGAACCATGACACTTTTTGCTTCTTCAGTTGCATTTTTTGCCGCCGCCGCGCAGATCGTCGCGCCGGCCTACGTCTCAGACGTATCCTGGAACCAAAATCCCGATACGCATGTGGTGGCCGTCTCCTATCGGCTCTCCGAGGGTGCCATCGTCACCGCAGAAGTGCTGACGAACGGCGTGCCGCTCAAGGGGGTTACTCATCTGGTCGGAGATGTCAACAGGTGGGTGGAGAGCGACGGCACGGCAGACAAGGGCTTTCTTTGGACACCGGAATGTTCTCACCCGGGGCTTTACGATCTGCCGGAGGGTTCGGAGATTCGCGTGAAAGCCTGGACGAAGGCCGATCCGCCGGACTACATGGTCGTCTCGCTGGCCGTCTCGAACAACATCGCCTACTATCCGTCCGAAGATGCGTTGCCGGGCGGCATCGGGGCTGACGAATACCGGTTCGACAGCCTTGTGATGCGCCGCATACGCGCCAAGAACGTGGTGTGGCGCATGGGAGAGCCGACGGATGGGCGTGAGCGCGGCTGGAACAAGTGGAGCACCAACAACGTGCACTATGTGCGCCTCTCGCACGACTACTACATGGGCGTGTTCGAGATCACGCAGCGCCAGTGGATGCGGATCAAGAACGAGCGGAAGGGGGGCTACGTAAACGGTGTGGACGACTACTATCGTCCGGCGGAGGCCGTTAAATGGACTGATATCCGTGGCAGTAGCGTTGGACTTAACTGGCCGAACGAGGACTATGACACTGCGCATGGCGTTGATTACTGGAGTTTCCTTGGCAAGGCGCGCGGAACCACGGGGCTGCTTCTTGAACTTCCCACGGAGGCCCAGTGGGAATATGCCTGCCGGGCGGGCACCTATGGCGCGTACGGCAATGGTGAGAGCTTGGAGGTGAGCGCGTTCACGCCGAATGGTTCGGGCGGTGGCAGTAACGCCATCAGCGCGCGCCTGAACAGGCTGGGGCGGAATGTCTATAACGGAGGGCACGCCAACGGCACAGCGATATATTCCGCAGGCGCCTCCACTGGAGGTACGGCGCGTGTGGGCAGCTATCTCCCGAATGGCTGGGGACTCTACGATATGCATGGCAATGTTCGCGAATGGTGCATTGACCGCTTTGCCGCTCTGCCAGACACGGATCCCGATGCCGTGACCGTGGATCCCGTGGGCGGGACTGAAGGAAGCACCCGCATCATGCGGGGTGGAGGACACAGCGATTCACCCTACCAGTGCCGATGCGCGAATCGAGGTTCGGTCGATCAGGGAACCGGCTGGAACGGCGTGTGCGGCTTTCGTGTGGTGTGCGAAATCCTCGAGGACGGCGTGGCGGCGGCGCCGGGCGAATGACGGAAAAGGCAGCAGGAGGAATGAACATGAAGAAACTTATGCTTTTGATTGGCTGCGGCGCTGTCGCAGGGTTCGCGTTTGGCGCCGGCGTGCCGCAGGTCTCGGACGTGTGGTGGTCGCAGGCGTCCGATACGCGCGCGGTGACGATCCGCTACAAGCTCGACATGCCGGCGGTTGTCACGATGGACGTGCTCACGAACGGCGTCTCGATCGGCATGCAGCACGTGTCGCCCGGGCTTTCGGGCGCGGTGCACCGGCTCGTCGAGGACGACGGCACGGGGCAGAACCACGTGATTACGTGGGAAAAGCCGTATGAAAGCTGGCTCGCCGAGGCGACGCGCCACTCAAACGCCACGGTGCGTGTGACGGCCTGGGCGACAAATGCGCCGCCGGATTGGCTGGTGATCGATCTGACCGCGCCGCAGTCCGTCGCCTATTACGAAACGACGAATGCGTTCCCGGTGGCGTTCGGCGACGACCTCTACCGCACGACGCACCTCGTGATGCGCAAGATTCCGGCGAAGTTCAGGCGCTGGCGCATGGGCGAGTGCTACGTAAACGAGAGCAGCGCCTATGACAACTGGTATCTGCGCGTTTCACGGTACGTCACCCTGACGAAGGATTTCTACATGGGTGTGTATCCCGTGACACAGCGGCAGTACGAGCTTGTGACCGGCCAAAGGCCCAGCAGATTCAGCCTGGATTCCTGCTATCAGGTGCGACCGGTGGACGGCGTTTCGTACACCGCCCTTCGCGGCAGCACGAAAGGGGCGGGGTGGCCAAACGCCGATCCGGCGGTCGCGCATGACGTCGATTCGTCGAGCGCCATCTATCAGTTCCGGGAACTGACGGGGCTGGGAATGTATCTTGATCTTCCGACGGAGGCGCAGTGGGAGTTCGCCTGCCGTGCGGGAACGACGTCTGGCCTCTATACGGGCGTGGATGCCGTCGACAGCGCGGCCGTGTTCAATCCGATCGCGCGGACGATCAAGAACTCCGGGGCGACAAACAACCAAGTGCCTTCCGACGCCGCGACCGCCGACACAAACAAGTACACGGCGGCGGTGGGCATGTATCAGCCGAATGCCTGGAGCCTCTACGACCTGTACGGCAACGTGCGCGAGTGGTGCCTTGATTGGGACTATGCCACGCAGGCGGATGTTCCGGGTGATGATGCCGTTGACCCTGTTGGGCCATCCACCGGCAGCAACCGTCTCAAGCGTGGCGGGGCAAATTGCGATGGCTTCAAGCAGTGCCGTTCGGCCTACCGTGGTCGGCAGCCACCAGCCACCAGCTATTTTACGGATGGTTTCCGCCTGTGCCTGACGCTCGATCGATAGAAGCATCGGCTTCTTCGGTGCGGTGATACTTGATGGGCAGTCCATGCTGATTTTTGGGAAGGAGCGGATTGCGGTATCATCGACATCTTACAGGAAGGGGAAACGGGGAGTGTGGTAAAATACGCAATCCTGAAGGAACTGGAGAGGGAAATGAATGCGAAGTTGAGGGTGGCTTTGGTGGCATTGTGTGGCGTTCTCGCCGCCACGGCGGCGACAGACCACTGCATCACGGCGTTTCCGCGTCTTGCCGGGGAGAACGACGACGCGCCGCGCTTCCAGCGCGCGGTGGATGCCTGCTGCTGCGGCGGCGTGCTGACCGTCCCGAGCGGCGACTACACGCTGGCGCAGACCGTCTTCGTCACGAACCTCTGCTCCGTCGAGATGAGCGCCGGCGCGTACGTGAAGGCCGTCGCGGAGATGGCGTAAGACGGCTGCGGACGGCTGAATATGCCTTCTTGTTCTTTCAGTGCAAGGCTGCCCGTCCGTCAGAAAGTTGCTACCTAGATGCCTGAAAGTCTCTACCTTTGTACCTGAAAGTCACTACCTATCAACTTCAAAGTCACTACCTATCAACTTTTATGTTGATACCTATGTGTTTTCATGTTGCTACCTATCAACTTTCAAGTCGATAGGTAGCAACATTTCAAATGCCCCGTGTTGCCGCCATAACCGCTATTGCATCCATGCAGGGAGGGGCGTTTGACAATCCGAATGTGTTGGGATATACTTATTGCCGTTAGTGAGAAGCCGTATAAAGAGAATCATGCGATGAGAACAGGAAAGAAACTGCTGATCAAGCTGAACAAGGTACCTGAGAACTTCATACCGTCCGGCGGCTACAAGGCGGTAGTCACATCCGATCCGCCGCTTGACTATGACGAGGTGCTGGAGGAAATAGTGTCCGATAGCGGGCTGAGACTCCAGCCGTTTCAGCTCAAATCCATCCTTTCCGCAACGTTTGAGAGCATCATCTCCCGTACCTATCGTGATGGACGCGTTCGCAGGATAGGGGATTATCTGTCCATACGGCCTAAAGTAAAGGGACGGTTCTCCTCGCGCAGCGACGCATTCGACCCCGAAAGGCACGAACTTGTGCTGGAAGTGCGCGCGCTGAAGGCGTTCAGGGCGAAGCCGAAGACGGGCAATGTCGTGCAGGTGTTCAACCGCAACGCAGGGCCGCAGGTCGTGCTGGAGAGCCTGCGTTCCGCCTCCACGCCCGAATGCGAGGATCTTCTCTTCGGGGACGATCTCGTGGTGCGTGGCATGAACCTCACGCAGCGGCCCGGCGACGAGATGAACATTGTGCTCTACACTACGGGTGCCGTCCACGGCAACACAAGCGTCAGCATCGAGACGGAGGGCGTGACGGCGACGGAGGACGAGATACGCATTCCGTGGGCTGTGTCGGTAGGGAAGATACTTCCCGGCGACATGAAGAAGT
>CAMPAA010000141.1 GCA_946631345.1 uncultured Verrucomicrobiota bacterium | reverse complement strand
CGTCGAACGCATCCTCCTGGCAGTAGAAGTAGCAGCTCTGGAAACGCGCGCCGCCACCGGCCTCGAACCAGCGGACGCCTGCCGCATACGCCTCCTCCACGCACGGGAGGAAGTCCTTGGAGAGAACGCGCGCGCCGACGACGGACTGGAAGCCGTCGCGGAACGCTGTGAGCATGTACTTTACTGTTTTCTTTGCCATGAGTTTTTCCTTTTAAATTGTTTATCGGCCACTACGCGGCCATGTAGACGGTGAATCGGACGGAGTCACCGCGCCGGCGCAGAGCCGCGCGCGGCGAAGCGCATCACCCCAGTGCTACCGCGATTGCAAGGGCGACGTTGGCATCGTCGTTTGCGGCGGCGGGCTTGGGGGCCTTCTTGGGGGCGTCCTGCGGGAGAATCGAATCAAACCGGGCTACAAATGCCGACGAATACTTTGCGGTGAATATAAGCACCACAAGGAACAGGTACACTATCCCCATCCCAGACAACATCAGAACAAGACCTTGGCCCAGCAATTCCATTGAGTAATCTCCTTTGAAAATTGCCGAAAAGTATATCAAAACGCAGTGCCGATTTCAAGTGCGATTGTCGCGCACCCTTATCTGACGACGGGCACCGACTCAACGCACCTTGGATATGCAATCGGTGACGAACGCATCAGCGCCGGATGCGCGGTAGCGCTCCGCCATGTCGGCGTTCTGCACGAACCACAGCGAAATCCAGAGCCCATTGCCCTTTAGAAACGCCACGTCCTCAAGCCGCGTCTGCAACCTCCCAACCGGCATGTTCAGCCCATAAAGCCCATATTTGTCGCGCAGTTCCAGCGCCTTTGCCATTATCTCCGAATTGTCCCCTTCGGCATCCGTGAACGAAAAGTGCATTATGCGCCGGAACTGCGGGTGGCAGTCCCTGAAATACGCAAGTGCCTTGGCATTGAATGTCGCCACCATCACCCGGCTTGAATCTATCCCGGCCTTGCGCAAAGCCTCCACCACAGCCTCCCCAAACTCTGGCGAGAAGCACTTGCTATCCTTGAAGTCCAGCCAGAACTCAGGTACAGGCTTTACGATCTCAAGCGCCTGGTCGAGGCGCACGATCCGTTCTCCGCCGGGCCTGCCGCGCTCCAGGAAACGTCCCTTCTCGTATATTTCACGGTACGTGAGGTCGGCGATGCGTGCGTCCCATCCCATGTTGCGCTTGAGCGAGATGTCATGGCCCATCACCACAATGCCGTCCTTCGTCCGCTGGAGATCGAGCTTGACGATGTCGCAAGCGGTGGCTACTGCGTTTGAATACGCCGGCAACGAAGCCTCCGGCATTGCGAGGTCGCCCGCGCCACGATGGGCGACCATCTTCGGTCCGGGATTGCCGTTGAAATCCTCCGGACTGTAGAATACGCGCCCGGTTTCCTTCAGCGCGAAGCTTCCGCCCTCGTAGCGAACCGTGTGGATGCAGCAGTTTCGCTGGAGCGTCTTCTTCGCCTCCGCCGGAGCCCCGTCGCCGGAAAGTTCGTGGACAAGCGCCTTGAGCACCAGCGAATGCGCAACGCAGAGGATGCGAGCCACCTTGCCGTCGAGCGGGCGCACCTCGTTTTCGAGGAAGTCCCGCACCCTCGCGCCCACGGCCTGTATCGACTCTGCCCCGTTCCCCTGCGGCACGTAGCGTTCCGGCTCCTCGAAGAAGAACCGCATGTTATCGTCGGGATACGCGCCTTTCCTGTAAACGATCCCCTCGTAGCGCCCGAAGCACATCTCGCGCAGTCTCGCGTCAGAGACTGGCATAGGGCCGCATCCGCCCTCCGACAGGATGTCGGCCGTGTGCCTCGCGCGGAGGTATGGGCTGGTGTATATGCGGTCGAAGCGCATTCCGGCGGCAGAAAGGCCTTTTGCCGTCGCCTCCGCCATGCGCACCCCCTTTGGGGTGAGGTCGGTGTACGGTACGGATCCCTGCAGGATGTGCGCGCGATTCCAGGTGGTCTCGCCATGTCTGATGAAGCATATGTCGATGGCGGCATCGGCGCACAGCGCCAGCGCCGCAACGGAAATGGCGACGGAAATCCTGCGAAGCATGTCAGTTGTTCCCCAACTATTCTACCTTATGCTGAACACGAAACCTCGATTGGCGATGTCAAGTTCGCCGGTGGACTTGTATCTGGCAGGTCTTCCGCAGAATGTAAGCCATTCAGGTGCCGGTCCGCGAGGCGCGCCCGAAACAATGAACTTCGCTCCTGTGGCAGGCACCACGTCCAGCGATCCATAACCGTATATGAATCTTCTGGCGGGGAGCGTCAGCGTAATGCCATCGGCAATCTTCAGCGTTCCGCCGCCCGCAACCGTAAGGCGCGGCAGCGACGCAGCCGAACCGATGGTCAATGTGCCGCCTTCGTGGTAGAACATGCCCTGCGTAGTGTTCGCGCCGGAAAGAATCCACTCGCCGGTTCCGCGCTTGAGGACGATGGGATCCTGCGTTCCGGTCATGATCGGTCCGGCAAAGGTCGCGGCAACGTCCGTATCGTTGGAGAGGACGAGTGTCGCCTGCCAGTTGAGCGACGTGACGCAACCGGTGAAGATCACCGGCCCCGTTCCCGCCTGCTCCAGGACATTGGTGTAATATCCGATTCTGATGTCGCGGTCGGTAGTTTCGCCGCTTCCCGTGTAGCGGAGCGTGCCGCCCTGCGCAAGAGTGACTTTCCGGCCGAGGCCGATATCGCCTGCCGCGCCAGCCATCCCTATCGTCCGCGCCTCCACGGTAGCCTTTTCGATGTTGATGTCCTGCGGTATCGTGTTCCCGCCCGTGAACCGCACTGTGCCGGCACCAACCATTATGTTGAAGGAAGCCTCAACGCCAGAATAGACGTTTGTGACAAGCACCGCGATGGTTGTCGTCGTTCCATCGCCGGCGTGGATGTAGCCGGAACCACTGCTCCCCATGTTGCCCATATTCAGCTTGAGAGTCCCCGAACCTGAAATCTCAAGGTCGGACCGCGCTTCAATCTGGCACTGGCTCTGTTGCACAGGATTGAGGGATGAGCCGGGCTCCATCACAATATGCTGCTTTGGGCATCCAGCCGGAACACGAAGCGTTCTGAAGTTATGGAGCCTGTTCGTGACGTGGAACTCGCCGCCTTCGCTCAGCGCCACGCCAAGATCGGGACGGAAGCCCGAATTCCCCGGGAACGTTCCCCACATCCATGTTTTGCCCTTGCCCTCAAATCTCATTTGCGGAGTGCCCCACACGCCATCCATGCGGAAGTTTGAGAATCCGCCCTTGACGTGAAGCGTGTTCGCCGCATCGTTCCTGATGTGGTAGATCGCGTTGGCATTCCGCTGGCCGGCGATACCGATGGGCGCCTCGAACTTGGGCACCTTGACACAGTCTTCCTCCACGTATATCCCGCCTCCATCCTCAAGGAACAGAATGTGGCTTGACCAGCCTACCTGCGTAGTGCCATTCGCCCCGGCAAACACAAGATTGCTGATGGACACGATCTGGCCCATGAACTCCACAAGCCATCTGGCGTCACTGCGCTCGAACCGCGCCGTCCAGCCGTACTCGCCGTTCGTGACGGTATTGTTGTTCTCGTCCGTTGCGATGTAGCGCCCGGGAACTATGCCGTCGACCCAGCTGCTGGGATTGTTCCATGCCGCGCTTGTGCCGTACTTGTACACCGCCACCTTTTCGCCATCGGCCCAAAGGCCAAAAGCCGTCGACAGAGCGATGCTGGCGATCGCCACGTTCAGTTTTGCGTAGTGCATGGTCATTTCTCCTTTGTTTTGAAACCAATCTTGCGGAACACGACAAATCGCACGTCCTCAGGCCGCACCGTGAGCGAGATACCATCCGCGCCGCCGATGCGCTCCGCGAGCACCTGGCCCGAGACGGGATCCACCGCCTCGTATGTGGCTCCCGCCGGGGCGCACGCCTTCACGTTCGCCGCCTCCTTGCCGTCGTAGTTGAAGAGCGCAGCGATCTCTTCCGCGCCGTCAACCGAAACGCTTGTCGCGCAGGCGAATTGAGCATTGTCCGATGTCGCAACGAGCGCCCCTTCGCGTCTCCCCCACGGGAAGCGCTCGACGGCGGCGATCTCGTCGCGCGCCTTCATGAAGGCCAGCAGGTGTTCGCCATCGTAGTGGATGCCCTGGTAGAACCCGATGCCCGGGCAGCCATGCACGGCCGCCGCAAGCGCGAGCATCCGAACCTGGCGCGGATGACGCACCTCGCCCGCGCGCAGATAGCCGCCGTAGCCGCCCACTGCGCCAAGCGGCAGATACGGTTTTCTGAGATGCCGCGTGTTGTTCCGTATCGCCTCGAACGACTTCAGGTCGCATGTATGGTAATAGCTGCAGATGTGCATATCGAACCACTTCTCGTTCCTGCGCGTATCCTTCGCGCAGCCGGTCAAGAACACCTTCTCGTGCTTCGTGCCGTACAGCAGCACATAGTCGTAGTCGCAGAGAACGAGGCCGGGGTTGTACGCGCGTATGGTCTGGAAGAACTGCCGGAGCGTCTCCTCGGTCTGCGTGCAACGGAACTCCGCCCACTCTGCCGGGTATTTCTTCAGTTCCGCAACCGATGGCACATGTGCAAGGCCCTGATGCTTCGCAAATGCCGCTCGACACCTCTCGCACACGCAGTAGCGCTGCGATCCCCATGGCTCAAAGTCGCTGGTAACGATATCTCCGGCCTGCACGTCCGCGCGCTTCAGTCCGGCGATCAGAACCTTCTCCCGATAGTATTTTCCAAAGGCGGGATCGTTGTTGAAGTAGTCTGGGCAGATGCTGCGTTTGCTCGGCTTGCCGTCGTCAAATTCAGCGTACTTGACATCCAGCGCCTTGAATGCGTCTGAACCGGAACCAAGAAACTTGGGATCCCACAAATCGGCGAACCCAAACGCAAAGCGCCAACCCGTTGGACGTGCCGCCAGCCAGCGCTCCACCTCCTTGCCGCGCCTGAAATTGGAGTTCATTCTGCGGAACCACGTAAGCCCCGCCGCCTCGTACGCCGGAATCGCACCTTCGAGCGCCGCATCGGTGGAGAACACGAGATCGTCGCATTGCCAGGAGAGGATGGTGAAGTTCTTTGGCTTGCGCAGATTCTTCGGCAGGTCCACAAACTTCATGGCTACGCACGAATCGGATTTCGCGCGCTCGCCATCCACCACGCGCCACGCAAGCCGGAACATTCTTCCGCTACGTCCCGGCTTGAGACCTATCAGCAGAGCCAGCTTCCGCTCCCAGCCATAGACCGGCTGGAGAATCTTGAACACGTTTACGTCCTCAAACCGCAACCGCGTGCATGCGATGCCGTCGCGGACGGTCGCCGCCCGCTTCGCGGGTTTCTCGGCACGGTACGATCCTTCATGCTCCGTAAATGCGTCTATGAGCTCAAGATCGTCCGGAACATCTATTTCGAACGCAGGTCTCTTCAGCTTTGACCTGTCGCCCTTGAAGTGGAACGCCATCGGCATCGGAGCGCCGACGAATGAAGTAAACTCCTCCCTTCCACCGTTCCAGTCTCGGTTCCACGATGACGGCAGCGCCTTCGCTGAAAGCGCTATCTCGTCCGACACCTTCCCTTTCGCGGATGTGATCGCGATGTTGGCGAACCTGACCGCGCCAGTCGAGAGCGAAAGTATGTGGACGCTCGCCGCCGTTGCGGACGCCGGCGCATTGAACCTCCATTCGTGCCTCGTCCAGTTCGCCGCCCGCACCACTTCGCCGTCAATCTCCCCCAATGTTCCGCCGTCAGCGCCGAAGAACTCCATCGACACGCCAGCCTCGCCGCCATCAGCGCACACCACATCCGCCGTAACCTTCCACTCTACGGGGCCGGCGATTTCTCGCTTCACCCGTTTCTCCGCACCAAACTTCCGCGCACCGTCGATATGCTTCAGCTCGATGCACGGCGCTGCACCTTTGCATCCATCCGCAACTGCGGTCA
The DNA here is from genome assembly GCA_946631345.1 of uncultured Verrucomicrobiota bacterium. Taxonomy (GTDB): domain Bacteria; phylum Verrucomicrobiota; class Kiritimatiellia; order RFP12; family UBA1067; genus UBA1731. Next base: position 2,214 of record CAMPAA010000141.1, on the reverse strand, counting down.
CGCTGCCGTTCGCCTCAAGCCCGTGGTAGAACTTCGGCGTCCATCCGTCGAAGCCGCACAGCTGCGTTCCGTCCGCGAAAGCGCACGCCACCGCGCAAATGCCGAGACTTGCCAAGATTAGTCGTTTGTACACTTGAAGCGATCCTTTCCTTGCTTTCGGCCGCCAATTATATCATACCCCCATTCACCGATGCAAGCAAAAAACGTTCCTTTTGTACCATTTAACCCCTGGCCTATTCCGGGAAACTTTCGCCCGGAACATACCGGTAGCACACAGGCTTGCGCACATCGCCTCGCCCTTCTATCTTCGCTATGATGCTGTCGGCGATGAAAGTTCCGGCGGCCACGGGATCGTACTCGATGCGCGCGAGCGTGACAGGGAAGGACGGGACGAAGCCACGGTTCGCCAACGTCACCACCCGCACGTCCTCCGGCACCTTCACCCCAAGTGATGCCAGCGCCATAAGTCCGCCTCGCGCAATGTAGTCATCGCCAAAGTAAATCAGATCCGGGAATCTGCCGCCAGACGCAAAACGCCTCCGGAAAGCCTTGAACGCTCCGCGTTCGGTCGCCTCAAGGAACCCGAAACCATCCTTTGGCCAGACTGGAATGTTTTCCACCTCAAAGCCCGCCGAACGAAACATCGAAAGCTCCTCGTCGTAATGCCCATATGCGGAAAACAGCACGCGGCGAACGCCACGCCTGCGGCATCTGGCGATAAGATCAATGCGCGGCACCTTCCACGGCACCGCCACCGCATCTTTTTCGTCACATACATCGCCAAGGCATAGGAACGGGCCCCATTTGCGCAGACACTGCACAAGATTCGGCGTGGGGAACATCGCAAACACGAAATCCGTCGGCATCCGCAAAGCATCTTCCACAGGACGCACGTCAAGGCTTCTGCCGCCATGCTTCACCTCCGCCCCGATGAACGTATAAAGATATCCAGACCGCATGAGACGGCTTCGTATCTCCTCCACGATCACAGAAACAGAATAGGAGCCTGCACACTTCATCCGCTCGACTATAAGCACCCTCCCCTTCCACAGCCTTTCCTTCTGCGACAGCACGACACACCCTATGCCACGGCCTGGCCGCACAAGGTTTTCTGCCGCCAGAATATGCATTGCCTCGCGTGGAATCCGTTCGGATATCCCGAGATAATCTGCGATTTCCCCACGTGGAGGCAGGATGTCGCCAGGCTTGTAGAATCCCGAACGAATTGCGGCCCTGAAACCTGCCGCCACCTGCTCCGGCAGGTTCGCAGGAGCATTTCGGTCAACGCTGAACGGTATTGGTTTCATGTCCTGAAGCCATATTCCACACCGGAAGTCTGGCTTGTCAGCGGGCTGGGGCGTGCTTCCCCTTGGCGAATCCGTCAGGATGCTTCGGACATGGCGCTGTGACAAGAGCCCTGATGGACTTTCCGGTCTGCCCGCAGTACTTGCACACATAGGTGCGCTTCACCGCGCCTTCGTACGCACGGTGCTTCCCCCTTGCGAACCCGTACGGATGCTTCGGGCATGGCGCGGAGACCAGGGCCATGATCGACTTCGCGGTCTGCCCGCAGTACACGCATTCGTACTCGGCGCGCAACTCGCCCTCGAAAAGCGCGTGCTTTCCCTTGGCGAACCCGTCAGGATGCTTCGGGCATGGCGCGGAGAGCAGTGCGCGCGCCTCGCGCATCCCTATTCCGCAATACTTGCAGTACACCTCCATTGCGCCGCACGTCAGTGCGACAGACGCCATAAATGCGGCAAAAAGCACGGCAAACAGTCTTCTCATGCTATCCCTCGCTTGTTCATCTCCTGTTCAGGCCGCAAATGATACCATAACATGCCCACACACACAAGTTCCATTGAAGAAGCCGCTTCACCGGCATTGGGTCAATTGTTATGCCATTATCGCGAATCCCGTCCTGATGTGCGGACTCATGTCAGCACAACCACCAAAGCCGCGTTGCCTCAACGCGCCGCCCTATACCCCGAAACCGGCACTTCTTTCCGCCTCGCGGCGGAAGTGTGGTATAATCCGCAGCCATGAAACGCATTTCCTTCGGGCTTCTTCCCCGCATCGCCATCGCGATCATCCTTGGCATAGTCCTCGGAGCCTACGCCCCCGCCGCCGCCGTGCGCGGCGTCAATACGTTCGTGGCCGTCTTCGACCAGTTCATCAAGTTCATGGTGCCGCTTATCATCCTCGGCCTCGTGG
>CAMPAA010000140.1 GCA_946631345.1 uncultured Verrucomicrobiota bacterium | reverse complement strand
GCCGCCAACTGAAACAGGAAGATGCGCAAGCCCGCAACGAGGAGCGCTTCAAGCTTATATTGGATGCGATGCAAGACAAGAAGTTTCCGCCGCAGAAGGTGTTCTTCGACGGGCAGATATACGACGCGTTCGAGCAGATGAAGAAGTTCGTGCGCATGGCGAAGAGGGAGCTGATCATCATTGACCCGTACTTCGCCGACAGCGTTCTGCCGCTCATCGCGCAGAAGCGTAAGGGCGTGCCGGTCGTCGTGGTGAAGAATTCACGGAACAAGATGCTTCATGCCGTCGACGTTGCGCAGTTCAACGCGCAGTACGCCAACTCGCTCACGGTCAAGGTCTCCGACAGGTTCCACGACCGCTTCCTCATCATCGACAAAACGACCTTGATTCACGTAGGCGCATCCCTCAACCACCTCGGCAAGAAGTGCTTCGCGTTCTCATCCCTCGACAAGTCCAACATACCCGACATTCTCGCCAAGCTGTGATCCGCCCTGCGCACTTGTGGCGCCAAAGCTTTGCGAAGGCGCATCATCGCGGCGCCTCTCCGCTCATGCCTTGAACCACCCTTGTCCGCCGTAGCGGCGCAATCCGCGAAGGAGAACCGTCCTCGGCATTGCCCTCACCTTCTCACTCAAACTCTACGACACCCATCGCCTCAAGATCTCGCATTCCTCGTCCGCTCATACTCGGATTCCAAAGTTGCAATTGCACGTCATCGCCTTTGAACGACTCTCGTCCGAGATTCAAATACCATTTCGCACCGCGTTGAGGTCTCTTCACACCCAATGTGGCGAACGGCACCTTAACCTCGCTCCTCCAGCGGCCATCCTTGCGTGAAATCGTATAGTTCCACTTGCCGTTCCAATCCATCTTAAACTTGTCCGCTTCTGGATCAAGCGGATCAGTTGACAAACCGTAAGCCTCTTCAAGATATGAATCCTCAACGGGGTTCCAGATGAAGTGGAAGTTGTGCGTCTTCTGGAAAAGTGGATCAATGAACAATTCGAGACATTCCTGACGATAGCATGCGCCGTCATGCCCTTTCGGCACGAACTTCAGGGTGTCTGGCAATTCGGCATCGACCTCTACATAGAAATTCGCATCATCATAGAAACAGCGGAATTTCGTCTCGTAGTCGCATCGTCCGAACGACATGGATCCAACAGTCTGCCACGGCGCATCCTGCCCTCTTGCAACCACTTTCGCATTCTTTTTCGTTTGATTCTTCCATGGCGCAGCCTTTCGCATCTTGGAGAAGTTCCAGTTGAACGGCTCGTAGAGCGGCGCAAACAACCGGCCGTTCTGCATGACGACGCTCTCCTTGAGTCCGCTTAGCGGACGGTACTCTGGCCAACCATCCATGGCTTTCGTCTTGCCCTTCCCGTCGAAAAACGATTCGACCAGTGTACGGCGATCCTTGACTCGAAAAGCAATGGACTCGAAAAGCGGTTCTGAAGGGGCGATGCTGTATGCATCGAACAGCATGCAGACCTCGGCCGTCAATTTAGAGTAGTCGAACTCGCGGCGGACCAGCTTCAGGCGGCGCTTCGCCTTGTCTGAAAGACCCGTCGTGTTCTCTGCGGCCGTCAGGCTTGATTCGCACAGGTCGAGCATCGCCGGCGTGTAGATGGCATTGATCGTATCCTTGCTCGTTTGCCCACGCGGCCACGGCCACTTGCGGTCGTTGTTGTAGCATTCCGCCCAAGCCGCGACACGCTCGTCGCATGCGCGGTGGAACTTGCGCATATGCCCGGCCGCAGGGCCGTAGGCGGCTTCGACGTACTCTTCAAACAGGGCGTTCTCGTTCTGGCTTGGATCGTCAAGCAGCCTGTTGAACACGTATGATGCCGGGCCTTCGCATCCGAAGAGCTCTCCGTAGCCACAACGGTAGATCGAATGGACATCGTGCTTCACGAAGCGACGTGCAAGCCTCGCGAAAACGGGCGTACTTGCCTTGCACGTAAGACCCGGCCCTTGGTATTCGCCCCACATGTAAACATAGACGCTGAACCCTCGCGGAACTTTGTAGTCCGCCCACGCCGCAAACACGTCCTCGGAATAGGTCATCAGTTCCACCATGACGTTTGGCGGGAACTCCTTGAACGTTTTTGGCGTGCAGTCCGTATCCATGTAAGCGATGATCTGCACAGTCTTGTCGGGGCGCAGCCTGTACAGCTCCTCCGCTATCGACCTGTGGAATATCCACAGTTTCTCGCCTATTGTATCCGCCTTGGATCCGCCATACGCCCGGCACTTCTCGCACTCGCAGAACTCGTGGCTATCTTGCTGGCCAAGCTCCACAACGTCAGCCCCCTCGTCAAACTCGGACAGGATGCATTCTACGAGGATCCGCTTCACATCGGGATTGCTGATGCAGATCGCCGCATTTACCTTCTTCTTCGTTCTTTCGCCGGCAATCAGGGCGTAGTATTCTGGATGCGTCTCCTGATACTTCTCCGGCTTCAGCGCCACGTTGTACGTGTGTCCGCCGTAAGTCTTGTATGTCCCGCACCCGAATATGTTGTTGGCGATCGAATACATCATCCCGTAGTAGCGCCCTGTTCCATTCTCCATGATCGGACGGCTCACGCGATAGAGACCGTCTGGTACGGATATCGACTTTCGCTTCGGCACTTCAACGCCAGTCCGTCCCGGCAAGAGTCGCTTCACACCCATATATTGATATTCGAAGTCGGCAACGGCCTTCACAGACGCCAGTATGCAATGAACCCATGACTGGTTTGGCTTGTTGCGACACGGCCTGTCGTGCCCGAAAAGGTACAGCCGTCCGCCTTTCTCGGCCATTACATTATCGAAGAATTTGAGGTCGGGAGGAACGAGTCCCGCTTCGGCGGCAAACTTCTCACCAATCAAAATCGCCCCTGCTTTGTCTCCAGCCTTTGACGCCTCGACGACATCAAGCTTCCATCCCGTCGCCTCCTCAATGTCGAGACGCAACTCGTTCGCCGCCTCCTTCAACGCGGCAACGACTCCGGTCTTGTCCTTGTCGGGTATGACAATCTTCGTCTTTGGCGTCACCTCGTATGCGACCGCCGACAAAACCGCCACAAACATTGATGCGACGGTCAATGACTGCCTTTGCATGATGCGTTCCTTCCTACCTTAGGATCATCCTGAACCCAGGCACGTTGCGAATCTGGAGCGCAAAACCGCCGCCATCTTCCACGATCCGCATCTTGACGTTGTCCGCCACCACAGGCGTGCCAGCGATGACACTGCCGGCAGGAACCGCAATAACCGTATGATATCCCGTATTTCCGGCGGGCAGCCCCGAGGGAATGGATATCCTCACCCCGTCAAGATCAACGTTCGACCGGACAGTCAACACGGGGAAGCTGCCACCCGACGGAACCGACTCAATCGCCGTGCCATCGGAAAGCGTGAGCGAACCAAGCGACTGCGCCGCCGCCCATGCGAGCGTTCCATCCCGCACATCGATTCCGGACTTGTCCGCAAACACGTTTGCAGAAGAGGCCAAAGTCATCTTGCCCTCGCCGGTCTTCACAATCTGCGCCATTGTCTCAGCTTCAATCGGATCGACGAAGGAAATATCGTGCGAGACAGCAGAGTCGTCGAGGTCGCCCGTTGCGACCATCAACGTCGAGCGGCGGCCAAGGCGCAGTGCGCGGTCTGCGGCGGTCGTCGTGGGCGAGACGCCGGACGACGGACCGTAAACGACGTTTCCGCGTGGCGCAAGTGTCGCGGACTGCGCCATCGCCACAGACAGCGGCATCATTCCGCCGTTGGATGCGGAAGCCGTGCTCCAGACCACAGGTGAAAGCGTAACGCCGCCCTTCATCGTGATGCGTCCGTCTTCGGAGCCCGTGGAGTTCCCTGCGACGTCCACCCGTCCAGTGCCAGTCAGCGTTATCGGTACGCTCAGGTTCAATGTTCCGGTAAAGTTGAGCCGTCCGTCCACCTGATACGAGGTCGGGAGCGTGGCGGAACTGTAGGAGAACGTCTGCGCGAACGTGGCCGTACCGCCGCCGAGGACGCGAAGGCCAAGATGCTTATTATTGGACGACGATTGCGAAGTCGTGAGATTGCCGCCTTTCAGCACCGTCAAAGTTGTATAGCGGTCACCCGACGCAAAATGGTCGGCGGCAGACGTCACCTTGCCGATTGCCGCATTCCCGCCGATACGCACTTCGCTGACCATCTTCAACTCGTTGGCCGTCATACCGCCGCGAAACGCTACGAAGGAATATCCAATAACACCAAGCGTGGTGCCGACCACCTTGCAATCGAACAAGAGCGGGCATTGAGAACAGGTAAATATGCTTGAGTTCTGGTTTCCACTTGCTGTTCCCGTCACTGTCAAGTCTCCACCCTGAAAGAGATACGGCTCGGCATTTCGGTACCAAGTGCTGACATCATCATTTCTGCCACCACCAATGATGCGCTTTATTGTCGTACCTCCTGCCGGAATGTTGATTTCGTTACGTCCGCTGTCAACAAGCGTGAAGTAAACAACATCATCCGCACCTGGTCCTGAAGCACCGTTGCCGGCCCAGTTTCCACCGGCCGACCAGTCGCTACTGTTCGCACCAGTCCAGCGCCAGGATGACGGATTGGTGCTCGACTCTGCCGTCGTGGATTTGGCATAGACGATTCCGTCAACCTTCTTCATCACCCAGCCGGAAAGATTGTTGAACGTGAATTGCGAAAGCGCCGGGGCATCACCGGATGACGCCATGAACACGGGGCGAGCGCGTGTGCCTGAGTTGTCGGCAGCACTTAAGCCGCTCATATTGACCGTCACGGACGCATTCGCCGCGACATCCGCCTCTGCGGCATCTATCGTATTCACGGAAGCCTTGTAACTGAGAGATGCGTTGTCTCCAAGTTCAAGGATGTCTGCGCGCAAGCCCTTCGCCGCGCTTGAGTCATGGAATGTCAGAACCGTCCCGGCATCGACCGAAACATTACGGATCGCCGGCATCATCGGATCCAAGTCCTTCCAGTACAATGTCTGACTGCCGCCGCCCGTTACGCGGAAACCGAAACCAGGCGTCTCGCTCACGCCGGTAAGGGAGACCGTGTGCGTCGTCGAGCGATCGAAGGCATCAAGCGTGTCGAACGTCACCTGTCCGGCGAATATCGCGGCGCCGGCGGCGCTGCTGACATATGACCCTGCGGGATTGTAATAGTCGCCATGCGCTGATATCGTCATGTCTCCTGGATGCAAAACGGCCACGCCGGCTATAAGGTGGAAGCGGTTGCCGATGCCAAGGTTCGCCACATCAACAATGCTTGTCACCGACGAAGCATTGGGGATGTAGGCGTCCGCAATCAGGTTGCCGCCGCCATAAATATCCGCAAACGCATCGAAACGGAAACCGGAATTTGCCGACGAGTTTGTGCCGATGTATGTGCCGGAAAGTTCATTCGTGAAAGGAGTGTCTATCTGGAACGTGCCAAGACCGCTGCCGATCTGCTCGAAAACGGCGTCGCCCTTGGGGAGAAAGCGATAGTCGGAGCAGTTGCCGACAATGGACAGGCGTCCGCCCGTAACTGCGATCTCGAATGCTTCCGGAAACGCAGGAAGCGCCCGGGGACTTTTAAAAGAACCTCCGCTCATCGTAAAAGCACCGCTTGTGCACGAATCAGCCACCGTGAAATAACCCTGCATGCGACCGTTTTCGCGAATGTGAATTTCAGCCGCATCGTTGAACTTGATCTGACCCGAAAGGAGAATCGCGCCGTTTCCCGCCACGTATGTCTTGCTGCCGGACATGGCTTCCATGCTGCCGTTTTCTCCGATTGAGACATTTCCTTCCACGCAGAACTCGCGATCGGTGTACACGTAAAAGGTGCTCTGTGACTGGAGGACCGAGCCCGTACCGGTGAAAGTGACCATGCCCGTTCCAGGCTTGGCTCTGCCTTCGCCAATCTTGAAGAATCCCGGCACCACATAGTCGCCGTCGACTTCCACAGTGTACGGAACGGCCTGATTGTCGAAAATCGCGGTATCGTCAGTCGATCCGTTCGGCGTACGCCCCAGAGACCAGTGGGCCGTGTCGCTCCACCTCCCGCTCCAATTTCCGGAGGCATCCGCTTGCCACCTGTTGTCCGTTAACGCGAAGCACGATGCCGAAAGCAGAATCGCTATTGCGACCATAGCCATTTGTTTTCTCATTTCAGGTTTTCCTTTCTTTTAGACTGTTTCCACAAGCTCAATCGTTCGGGGGCGAAAAATGCACACCTGCGGCCTTCAATTCGTTCTGAAGATCGCGGATGTGCCGCTTTCCGTACTCCCGGGGCGAAAGACCAGTCTTCACGCAGTTCGCCGCCGCGAGACCTGCGGCCTGCCCCGTCACGGCGCAGGTGGACTGCACGCGCATGGAACCGAGAGCGCGATGGGACATCGAGCAGCATCTGCCGCACATGAGGAGGTTGGGCACGTTCGCAGAGTAGAGCGAACGGAACGGGATTCCGTACGGCTTCGGCTCTGGGCGGTAATAGTCGCCGTTCGACTGGAAAGTGCCACCGGAGTCATGCGTAGTGATGGGATATCCCCCATAGCCTATAGCGTCCTTGAATTGCCGTCCTTCCATCTGGTCCTTCTCGGTGAGGGTGTAGTCGCCCATGAGCCGCATGCCCTCGCGCCGCGCGTTGGTGTATGGAATGAAAATCATCTTCCACGGTTCTCCGTCCGCCTTGTTCGCGGAATGGTTCTTGCACCAGTCCCAATAGGTTACGGACATGCGTATTAGGTAGTCGCGCGCGTATTCAGGATCGGCAACGTCATCAATCTCGTGCGGATGCTCGATGGGGGCTCCATTAAACACCTTGCATTTCGTGGCAGGATTGAACTTCTTGGGCGAAAGCGGAAGGTTGGCCCATTCCGGCGCCGTGAACGGGAAGTTGCCGCCACGCGTCTTCCATCCCCAGAACGCCGCGCAATATCCCTTCGAACGCCCGATCCCTGAAAATAGCGACCCGCTCATCGTGCGGAGATTCGGCTCGTCAGGCGCATACTGTTCGCCGAACTCCGCCTTGCCTTCGCTGCCGAACCTGAACTTGGCGTGGGCGAAATATCCAAGCCATCCGTCGCCCGTCGCGTCAATAAACATTCTGCCGCGCCAACGACGCCGCGCACCCGTGAGCGTGTCCACGCCATGTACGGAACCGATTGATCCATCGCCGTCGGTCTTCGCCGCGACGATGCGCGTATTGCCGGTAATCACGAGAAGTTTCTCGCGTGAGGCGATGGCGGCATAGGCGTCAGTCCAGTCGAACCCCCTCAGTGGACTTCTGGAGGCAGAGCATTTCCGCATCAATGCCCCCTTCTGAACGTTCTGGGTGGTAAGTTCCGACGCCACGCGGCGGAATGCGGAATTCGCTTGAAGCATTGCCACCAAGCACGGGCCGATCGTGGACTAGCAACGTACGTGCACCAGCGCGTGCAGACTGGATGGCGGCCGTCGTCCCCGCCGGCCCTGCGCCTACAACCACGACATCATATTCTCCGGCGTCAGTCTCTGGCGCGATTCCCGAGAAACGAATTCGCGTGCGCTCGCATTCCTTCACGTCGTCCGGCGGACGATAATTGGCATCGGTCGTGAGCAACACGGCGTCGCAACGCGCAAACCAACCAGTAAGATCGACAAGTGCAACAGTGGTTTCGCCTCGTGGCAAATTGTATATGCCCGCATTCTGCCAGTGCCACCCGTTCTTTCCGGAGTTTCCCAATTCACTCGACCGCCTCCCGCCAATCTCGAGCGCGAACCGTCCGGGATGGTATTCCGGGATCCAGTCTCGCGTTCTGACCCATGCATACCACTTCCCCGCACGCGGTATGGAAACCATAGTTGATGCGTTGGCGCAGCATCCCGTCACGCCCGCACCGAGCAGATAGGCGGAACCCATCTTCCCGACAAACTGCGTATCTATCACCCATGTGCCGTAATTCAAGAACTCCTCCGCCTCGAGCCAGAGAAACCCTCGTTCGTGTTCAACGACGGTCTTTGCAGGTGCCCGGAATCCGTTCCACATCGCGCCCTGCACATCAAGCATGACGCATGACACAGCAAAAAATGCGGCAACAAATGCCATTTTATGGAATGCTCTCCCCACCTCTTTTTTCTCCCAAAAAAGATACGCGGATTGTAGCAAAAGAAAGTATTTCCTAACACTCCCCCGAAAG
>CAMPAA010000139.1 GCA_946631345.1 uncultured Verrucomicrobiota bacterium | reverse complement strand
CACGATTACCCCCGCCCGCGTGCTTCGCGTGATTTCCCAGCGCTGGATTTCCGTGCTTGTGTTTCTGCTCGTCGGTCTTGTCGCCTCGTTTGCCGTGTATCGAATATCGCCCACGATCTACGAGGCCAAGTCCGAGTTCACAGTGCAGATGCGCGGCTCCCAGTCGAATCAGGGCACTCTGGGGCAGATGACCGAGGTCGACTACGGAAACACCTACGAGGAAGTGTTCAATACCCGCCTTTCCGATTGGCGCTCAGAGAAGATCGTCACGAAGATCATGCAGCAGTACCGCGCAAACTTCCCGGCGTCTACGGTGTCGGACCAGGAGCTCGTGGAGGCGCTTGTCGAATCCCAGCTTGAGCTCATCCGCCATTCGCGTCTCATAACGATCGCCGTGCGCTCTGCATCTCCGCAGCTCGCCGCCGCCCTCGCAAACGCATACGCCGAGGCCATCGAGACGTTCACGGATGAAGAGAACAAGCTGCGCTGCGACAAGGCGGTTGCGCAGATCCATGAACAGGTTGAGAAGCAGCGCCGCATGGACGAAAAGGTTGCCGCAGATCTTCTTGCGTTCCGCAAGAAGCACAAGGTGGACAACCTGCGCAGCGAGCGCGAGATACTCCAGCAGTCCCTGCAGAAGGTAACTTCCGACGTCCTCGCCCTCGAAACGGAGGTGACGAGCGCCGCCGAATGGGAGAAGGTGCTTGAGGCCGCACAGGAAACTCCAGAAGACTTCGGCGCGCTCCCCTCGGCCGTGCCGCGCTCCTCGGAGATCGGGCAGGCGTACACGGATATGCAGAAGTGCCAGATGGAACTGAATTCTCTGCTGACCTCATTCACCAAGAACCATCCGGACGTTCGCGTAAAGCAGAAGAACCTGGAGATTCTCAAGCAGCAGTTCACCGAATCCGTTTCGCGCGCGCTTGCGACGGCCCACGGAAACCTCGCCGCATTCCGCAACCAGCTCGCCGTCCACAAGAAGAACCGTGACAGGATGACCGCCGCACTGGCGGATATCGACCAGAAGATAATTTCGGCCGAATCCGGGTTGACGCAGATCGAAAGCGAGAAGGAGATATCGTCTCAGCTTCTGAAGCAGCTCCAGCAGGATGAGAACACCGCCCGCATCGCTGCGGAGGCGAACAACGAAATCGTCCGGGTCGGGCGTCCGGCGAACGTTCCCTCCAAGCCTGTGTTGCCGAACCCGATCGTTATCTTCGCGGTAGGCATCGCGGCGTCGCTCGCGCTTGGTTTGCTGTTTGTGCTGGTTCTTGACCATCTGGAAGACACTATCGTGTCTCTGGCCGATATCGAAAGCCGTCTCGCCCTCAAGGTGCTTGCCGTGCTGCCGCATGTCCGCAGGAAAAAGCGCGAGGAGGTGGCTAAGTTCATTTCGGAGAACAAGTACTCCCAGTTCGCCGAGGCAATCGCCGGGCTTCGCAACCTTCTGGACTCTCCCCGATATGCGGAGATCAACAAGGTGCTACTGGTGATGTCCACCCAGCCTGGCGAAGGCAAGTCGATCACGAGCTGTTCGCTGGCCATCTCCAATGCGCAGGCGCGCCGCAAGACGCTTCTTGTGGACTTCGACCTCCGCCGTCCGCGTCTGGCCAAGGTCTGGGGCCTTCAGAATCTCGACAAGGAACATTCCTTCTCCCACAACCTGCAGAAGGGCTCCGAGTGCGATTTCAACGCGCTCGTGAACAAGTCCGGCGTTGAGAACCTTGATGTGATAGCCTCGCTCCAGCCTGAAGGCGTTGACCCAGCGTCTATCATGGGTTCCCATATCGTCTCCGACTTCTTTGCGTGGGCGCGCGAGCATTATGACCGCATAATCATCGACTCGCCGCCGTTCGGAATCGTCGGCGACGTAATGACGCTTGCGTCGATGGTGGATGGCGTGATGATCATGTGCTGCCCGGACCGCACACATTTCCGTCCGATACAGTCTGCGGCGCGCAACCTGGCCGAGGCCGGTGCCACCGTGCTCGGCATCGTCGTAAACGATGTTGAGACCGGTGCGATGGGCGGGGCGTTCTCGCAGCATGGGCACTACGGATACCGCAGCAAGTACGGCTACGGCTATGGTTATGGCTACGGCTACGGATACAAGCCAACGCCAAGCGCCCAGGCCCGCAAGTCGGAAGAGGCCGCGAAGACCGTAAGCGACGAGGAGTAACACAAGTTATGTACGCCAAACGCTGCATCGTGACGGGGGGTGCCGGGTTCATCGGTTCGGCGCTGGTGCGGAACCTGATCCGCGAGACGGACGCCACGGTTCTTGTCGTGGACAAGTTGACGTACGCCGGAAACCTTGAATCGCTCAAGGAGGCCGATGTGCAGCCTTGGTCTGCGCCGGACGCCCTGTGCGACGTGGTTGGCGGCAAGTCGGCCAAGCCGCCGTCCCGCTGCCAGTTCCTTCAGGCGGACATTTGCGATATCGGGGCCATGACCGCCGCGTTCGACGTGTTTCGTCCCGACACGATCTTCCATCTCGCCGCCGAATCACACGTGGACCGTTCGATCGACGGCCCCGGCGAGTTCATCCGCACGAACGTGACCGGTACGGCAACTCTCCTCCAGGCTGCGCTCGCCTACTGGAAATCGCTTCCCGAAGATGGTGGTGGAGATCAGCCGACAAAGGCCTCATTCCGCTTCCAGCACATCAGCACAGACGAGGTTTATGGCTCCTTGGGCGAAAAGGGCTTCTTCACCGAGTCGACCCCATACGCGCCACACTCGCCATATTCCGCTTCAAAGGCGTCATCCGACCATCTGGTGCGGGCCTGGCACGATACCTATGGTCTGCCCACGCTGATCACGAACTGCTCCAACAACTACGGCCCGTACCATTTCCCGGAGAAGCTAATACCTCTCATCATACTGAACTGCCTTGACGGCAAGCCGCTTCCGGTATACGGCAAGGGTGCGAACGTGCGGGACTGGCTTTATGTCGATGACCATGTTGCGGCGTTGCGGCTCGTGAACGAGAAGGGCGTGCCTGGCGAGACGTACAACGTGGGCGGGCACAACGAGCGGACAAACCTTGAGGTGGTGAAGACGGTGTGCGCCGTGCTGGACGGGCTTCGCCCGCGCGCCGCCGGTCGGTACGAGGAGCTGATCACCTATGTCGCAGACCGTCCGGGGCATGATTTGCGCTACGCCATCGACCCATCCAAGCTGATGGGGGAGCTGGGGTGGCGGCCGCAGGAGAATTTCGACACCGGCATACGCAAGACGGTGCAATGGTATCTCGACAACGAGTGGTGGTGGAAACCTATCCGCGAAGGGAAATATGCCGGCGAAAGGCTTGGAAAAATTGAAACGAAAGGAAAATAGATGAGACCTGTTGCTCTGATCATACGTGATGGCTGGGGCGTGAACGACCGTACCGACGGCAATGCCGTAGCGGCCGCGAAAACCCCGAATATCGACCGCATACGCGCTGAATATCCCCATTGTCTGCTGGACTGCTGCGGCGAGGCTGTAGGGCTTCCCGATGGATATCAGGGATCGTCCGAGGTGGGGCACCTCAACATGGGCGCCGGACGCGTCGTGATCCAGGAGCTGAAGCGCATTGATGACGGTCTTTCTTCCGGCGAGCTTTTCAAGAGCCCGAAATGGGAGGCGCTCATCGCCAACTGGCGTAAGAACTCCTCCACGCTCCATTTCTTCGGGCTTCTTCAGGATGAAGGAGTGCATGCCCATCAGGAGCACCTGTTCAAGTTGATGCGCCAGGCCCGCAAGGAGTTCCCGGAAGGGCGGATCGTGGTGCATCCTTTCCTCGATGGACGCGATACGCCGCCCCGTTCGACGCTCGAATACATCGCTCGCCTCAACCAGGAGCTCGCCGCCGTCGGCAACGCTGTGATCGGCACGGTGATGGGCCGCTACTACGGCATGGACCGCTCAAAGAACTGGGAGCTTACCTCCGAGGCATATGAGTGCCTCGTTGCGGCGAAGGGCAAGCGGGCGGCTTCCGCCGAGGAGGCTGTGAAGGCCGAGTACGCAGCCGGCAAGACGCCTGACGGCACCGACATGACGGACGAATACATACCGTGCTATGTGATCGGCGATTTCGCTGGCATCAAGGACGGCGATTCGGTGATGCACACCAACTACCGCCAGGATCGCGCCATCCAGCTGACGCAGGCGTTCGTTTGCGATGACTACCCTGGAACGCGCAGCGTCCGCCCGAAGATCGTCTATCTTGGCTTCACCCGCTACTGGGACGAGTTCTCCGACTATCTGCTGGGTGCGATGGGGGCGGGCGGAGGAATGGACAACCTGCTCGGAGAAGTCGTGTCCCGCGCCGGCATCCGCCAGCTCCGTCTGGCGGAGACGCAGAAGTTCCGCCATGTGACCAGCTTCTTCAACGGCAAGTCCACCAAGCCCTCTCCGGGCGAGGATCAGGTGGAGGTGAAGAGCCGCTTTGATCCCGCGACGTTTGCGTCCCATCCTGAGATGGATGCGTACAACGTGACGGACGAGCTGCTGCGCCGCCTCGAAGACAACCCTTACGGTCTCATTGTCGTGAACTACGCCAACTGCGACATGGTCGGCCATACCGGCGACATGGCGGCGGCGACGCGCGCCGTTGAGGTTGTCGATGAATGCATTGGCAAGATAATGCCGCGCCTCATGGAGCTTGATGCGCAGGTCCTGATCTTCGCCGACCACGGCAATGCCGAACAGATGGTCGACTATGCAACAGGCCTCACGAAGACATCCCATACGCTCAACCTCGTGGAATGTTTCTACGTGGCCAAGGATGCGAAAGGCAAAAAGCTTACGCCTGTCGCAAAGCTTTCCGCGATTGCGCCCACGGCGCTTCAGCTGCTGGGGCTGCCGGTTCCGGTCGAGATGACCACGCCGTCGCTGCTGGAGGGCTGAAGGTTCCTTCGGCAAAGGCATGTCGAAGCGATTCGACATATTCGCGAAAGCATTCAACGCGGGCGTTCCGAAAGGGGCGCCCGCCGTTGCCTACCCGTCTCTGACCGGAAGTTCGGCGGCGTTTGCCGCAGCCACGCTCGCCGTGGCACGGAAAAACGTGGTTCTCGCAGTGACCTCCGGGCTGCCGGAGGCCGACATGCTATTTTCGGACATCGAGACGTTGGCGGACGAAGCCGGCGTCCGTGCGCTGGAGTTCCCGGTGGTCATCGAGGATGACCGCAGTTCCATCGCAGCAAGGCTGAAGGTGTCTGCCACGCTTGGCGCATACTCCATACGCCCTTATCCGCTTGTCATCGTTGCGCCGGTGATGGCATTGCGCGAGGGCGTGGCGGAATCCGACATGGTGCGGCAGGCGTTCGTCACGCTGCGCCTGCCTGCCGCGCAGGACGGCACCCATGCCGCAGTGGGGTTCGCCGATCTTCAGGAACGCCTGATTGCCGTTGGGTATGCGCGCGTTGCCGAGGTGTCGGCGACAGGCGAATACTCCGTGCGCGGCGGCGTTCTGGACATATGGAGCCCAGACGCGGAAAGGCCTGTCCGCGCCGAGTTCTTCGGCGACGAACTGGAGAGCCTGCGCGAATTCGACCCGGCCACGCAGATTTCTGTCGGAAAGATCGCAGAGGCGTCGTTTTCGCCCATATCTGTTGGCGCAGCATCCTCGGCGAAGTCGCTTCTCACGCTCCTTCCGGCGGAGAGCACGCTGCTGCTGCTGGACTACAATGACTATGCGGGCGAGGCCGCCGCCCTCGCCGGAGCCGCGTCGTCGCCGGCGGCGTTCCGCAGGGTGTACACGGGCGATCCGGCACCGCGGGATGTGCCGACCGCTCCGTTCGTAACGTCGCCGCTTCCTGGATTCGCCGAGCAGCGCGTGACGGACGCCATGCTCGTCGAACGCGTGCGGGCAGGGCTGAAGAAGTTCCTTGCGTCCGAGCGGCGCAGGGATACCCTGATAGTCGAGGACGATGCGCTTTCCGGCGGATTTGCGTGTGAAGGACTGGTGGTCGCGGCCAAGAGCGACCGTGTGCCAGGAGCGCGGCGGCGCTCGTATGCTGGGGGCGGGCGCGCCAAGGCCGCAACCGGGGAACGAATCGCCGAGACGATGGACATCGAGCCCGGCGAACTTGTCGTGCACCTCGACTACGGAATCGGGCGCTTCCTCGGTTCCACGGAGGTGGTCGTCGGGGATACCCGCAGCGAGGTGTTCACCGTCGAATATGACGGCGGCGCCAAGCTGCACGTTCCGGTGACTCATGCGCACCTGCTCTCGCGCTATGTGGGCGTGAAGGGCGAGAAGGTGAAGCTCCACAAGCTTGACGGCAAACGCTGGACGCGCGACAAGATCGATGCCCAGCGTGCGGTAGCCGATCTCGCGGCCTCGCTCCTGGAGACACAGGCCAAGCGTGCGGTCGCTCCGGGCTTCGCATACAACGTGGAGGAGGATGGGGTGGCCGCGTTCGAGGCGGCGTTCCCGTACGAGGAAACCCAGGACCAGGCGCGCGCCATCGCGGATGTGAAGCGCGACCTTGCGTCCACGAAGCCCATGGACAGGCTCATCTGCGGCGACGCCGGCTACGGCAAGACGGAGATCGCGATGCGCGCCGCATTCATCGCCGCCATGAACGGAAGACAGTCGGTGCTGCTTGCGCCGACCACCGTGCTTGCGCAGCAGCACTACGAGACGTTCCTTGCGCGCTTCGAGGGAACCCCTGTCCGCATAGAGGCGATGAGCCGGTTCCAGACCGAGGAGGAGAAGAAAGGGGCCCGCGCGCGCCTTGCGAGCGGTGCCGCAGATATCGTCATCGGCACCCATGCGCTTCTGTCGGCGAAGGTGCGCTTCCACGACCTCGGCCTGATAATCGTTGATGAGGAACAGCGCTTTGGCGTGCGGCACAAGGAATACCTGAAAGGTCTTCGCGCCACCGCCGACGTGCTGACGATGAGCGCCACGCCGATACCGCGCACGCTCTACCTGTCGATGACTGGAGCGCGCGACCTCTCCGTGCTAAAGACGCCGCCGCGCGAACGCGTAGCCACCGAGACGAAGATCGTGCGCGACACGGATCAGACTGTCCGCACCGCCATCGAACGTGAACTGGCTCGCGGAGGCCAGGTGTATTACCTCTACAACCGCGTGATCACAATCTTGCAGGCGGAACGCCGCCTCCGCGCGCTATGCCCGGACGCCAAGATCGACGTTGCGCACGGCCAGATGTCCACGGCCATGCTCGCCGAGAAGATGCGCCGTTTCGCGGAGGGGCGCACCGATGTGCTCATCTGCACCACGATAGTCGAGTCGGGCCTGGACATAACCCGCGCCAACACGATACTTGTGGATCGCGCAGACCGCTTTGGCATAGCAGAGCTTTATCAGCTGCGGGGCCGCGTGGGCCGCGGATCGCGTCAAGGCTACGCGTTCTTCTTGCTGCCGCAGGAGGGGCTTGTCGATTCCGAGGCCCGGGAGAGGCTCGATGCGCTACGCAAACATTCGGGCCAGGGGAGCGGCTACAACCTTTCCCTGCGCGACCTTGAGATACGAGGGGCCGGGAACCTGCTCGGCAGCGAACAGTCAGGGCATATCGCCGCCGTTGGGTTCTCCCTCTACTGTCAGCTTCTGCAGCGCACCATCGCCAGGATGAAGGGCGAGACGGTGCAGGAGATAGTGGATGTGACGGTCAATCTCGATTTCATTGACTTCTCGCCCGGAACGGCGGATCCCGACTCCGGCGCTTCGCTTCCCTACGACTATGTGGAGGAGGAGTCCCAGCGAATGGATTTCCACCGCCGTCTCGCGGAGGCGGTAACGGTAAAGGACGTGCAGCGCCTCCGCAGGGAGCTGGCCGACCGATATGGACGCCTGCCGCCGGCTGCGATGCGGCTGGTGAAGCTTGCGGAGTTCCGTGTGCGTTGTGCGGCGAAACGCGTTGCGCGGCTCGACGTGAAGGGTGCGCGTGCCGTCTTCTACCTGCAGGGCAGCCGCAATCCGTCGTTTGTGGAGCGTGTGCAGGGAACAACGGCCGATGGGAAGATCGCCTCGCTGTTCAGGTCGCTTGAATCTCTCTGAAGAACGTCCGCCGGCGGCGTACCGCATGGCGGGGCTGATGGTTCGGAAAAAGAAAAACCGCGCATTTGCGCGGCTTTCAAATGGTTGCCTCATATGGATTCGAACCATAACAAGCAGATTCAGAATCTGCGGTGCTACCGTTACACCATGAGGCAATGAATCAAAAACGGCGCGTATTATAGCATATCGCGCCATCAGGCGCAACAGGAAACCTTGCTTTCCCGAACCTTGATTGCGCGCGCGTTGTGCCTATGGTACC
>CAMPAA010000138.1 GCA_946631345.1 uncultured Verrucomicrobiota bacterium | reverse complement strand
GATCCGCCATGCCGACGGCGTTCGTGGTCGCGCGTATGCGCCATTTCATCTTTGCGCCGCTTTGCGGCGTGCGGTTGCTGTGCTTTCTGCCGCCGCTTCAGCACATTGGTCAGGCCCAGTCAAAAAATGGGTAAACTCCAGTTGCCCAAAGCTTTGTCCCAAAGCTTTTGTGATTCAGGGCGAGATGTGGTATAATTCACGTTCTTATTTTACAGGATTCCAATGGCGAAGATCAAGCTGACAAAGACCGAGCTCAAGGCACAGACGGACGCCCTCAAGCGTTTTCAGCGCTTTCTGCCGATGCTTCAGCTCAAGAAGCAGCAGCTGCAGGCGGAGATCGCCGGCATAATGCAGAAGGTCGACGACGTGTCTGCGCGCGAAGAGAGCGCACGCACCGCGCTGGGCGCGTGGGTGGGGCTTCTTGCCGCAGGCGGGGAGGAGCTGCTTTCTGGGCTCGTCAAGGTCAAGTCCATCAACACCGACACCGCCAACATCGCAGGCGTGACGATCCCCGTCTTCAAGTCGGTGGATACCGAGGTGGGCGAGATTGACGCGTGGGCCACGCCCGCCTGGACGGATGACGCCGTGAAGGCGGTCATCGGCATCCTGTCGCTCAGGTGCGAGCGGAAGATACTTCTGCGGCAGCGCGACCTCGTGACGGACGAGCTGACCACCACCTCGCAGCGCGTGAATCTCTTCGAGAAGGTCAAGATCCCTGCGTGCAAGGAGAACATCCGGGTGATCAAGATCGCAATCGGCGATGAGCAGACAGCCGCCGTCACGCGTGGCAAGATAGCAAAGAGCCGCGTGCCGGAGGCGCAGGCGGAAGGGGAGGTGGCGGCATGATCGTGCCAATGAAGCGTGTTCATCTGCTCTGCGTGGCCGACGAGGCGGATCGCACCCTCGAGGCTCTCCGCGAGCTGGATGCCGTTCATCTCGACCTTTCCTCCGCCGGCGGCGTGGCCGCAGGGGCGGCGAAGGAGCGTCTGGACCAGGCGGAGCGCGCGCTGCGCATCGTGCAGAAGGCGGCGAAGGAGTGCCCTGCCGCCGCTGCGGAGCGCACTGCGCTCTCCGCGGGCGAAGTGCTGGAGCTTGACGCCCGGCGCGAGCGCATCAAGGGCGAGGCCGACGTGCTGCGCGCGACAATCCGCCGCTATGCGCCTTTCGGAGACTTCGACCCTGAGCTTGCGAGACGGCTTGAGTCCGCAGGCGTGAGGCTTTTGCTTCGCGACGACGGCACGTTCTCGCTGCTGTACGGCGACGAGGAGGCAGAGGAGCGTCCTGGCGTTCGCGCTTTGCCTCTGCCGGAGGAGCGGCTTGGCGATACCCGGAGGCGTCTTGAATCTGCGGAGGCGGAGATGGCGGCGCTCACGGCGAAGATCGCGTCTGCGGACGAGGCGGCGATATCCGGCGCGGTGCCCGCTCTGCGCGATGCGGTGGCCTTTGCCGCTGCGGCGGACGAGATGGCGGCAAACCGCTTCGGCGACGAGGCCGTCGGCACCAAAGCGCCGCAGATTTCGCTGGTGCGCGGCTGGATTCCGGCCGACGCGACAGAAGCGCTGGGAGAGGCGGCGAAGGCGAACGGCTGGGGCATGGCTCTGCGCGACCCGAACCCTGACGAAACGCCGCCCACGCTGATCAGGCCGCCAAGGCTGTTCCGCCCGGTGACTGCGCTCTTCGGCGGGCTTGGCATCGCGCCGGCCTACCGGGAGGCTGATGTGTCGGTGCCGTTCATGTGCTATTTCTCGCTGTTCTTCGCGATGCTCGTGGGCGACGGCGGATATGGCGCGATCATACTCGCCCTCACGCTCTTCGGGTGGCGGAAGTGGGCAAAGGGCGAGAAGCGCGCGCCGCTGGCGAAGAGCTGGCTCGTGCTGCTTACGGTGTTCTCGTGCGCGACGGTGGCGTGGGGCTTCCTCTCGAACACGTGGTTCGGGGCGGGTCTGCCGTTCGCGGCGGACTGGCCGACGGTGAAGTGGCTCGGCGACCCCACATACAACAACATGATGCTGCTGTGCTTCACGATCGGCGTGAGCCATCTCGTGCTGGCGCGGGTGTGGTCCGGGCTGTGCATGCTCAACGACCGCACGTGCCTTAGCCAGTTCGGGTGGGCGGGGATAGTCTTTTTCATGTATCTCGTGACGAACTCCATCGTCGGCATATTCAGCGGCATACCGCAGTGGGCCTTCTGGATGTTCGGTGTGTCGCTCGTGCTGGTGTTCGGGTTCACGCTCAAGGGGAGCGAGCTCAAGAGCCGAGGCATCGAGCTGGGCATGCTCCCGCTCAACATAATGAGCGCGCTCGGCGACATAATCTCCTACGTGCGCCTGTTCGCGGTGGGGCTGGCGTCCGTGAAGGTGGCGCAGAACTTCAACGACATGGCCCTCGGCCTCGACCTGCCGCTTGCGGTGAAGGTGGTGCCGATGGTTCTGATACTGCTGGTGGGGCACGGGCTGAACTTTGCGATGGCGGGGCTGTCGATACTCGTGCACGCCGTGCGCCTCAACACGCTGGAGTTCTCGAACCACAAGGGCATATCGTGGGCGGGCTACGCATTTTCACCATTCAGGAAACATTAAACAAGGAGAAAAATCAATGGATGCAATGGTCGTTTCAGGCGCAATCGCCTGTTTGGGTCTAAGCGCCGCAGGGTCGGCGTTCGGTACGGGCTTCGCCGCCTCGTCGGCGGTCGGGGCGTGGAAGAAGTGCTACGCGGCGAACAAGCCCGCGCCGTTCATCCTTCTCGGCCTCGTGGGCGCGCCCATAACGCAGACTCTATACGGGATGATCCTGATGTTCATCATGCTCGGCAAGACGGGCGTGGCCGGCGCTGGCGTTCCGCTCGTGATCCTCGGCATCTTCGCCGGTCTTGGCATCGGCCTCTCCGCGCTCTTCCAGGGTCGCGCGGCGGCGGCGGCCTGCGATGCGCAGGCCGAGACGGGGCAGGGGCTCACCAACTACTTCGGCGCGCTCGGCATCGTTGAGACGGTCGCCATCTTCACGATGGTGTTCACGATCATAGCCCTCGGCAAGATCGCCTGACGCGGTTCGGAGCCTGTCCGTTCGCCCGGCTGCCGCCCAGCGCCGTACGTGCGCGTAGAAAGGTGATGCATTCTGGCGAAAATATGGTACAATAAGAGGCCTCTTTTCAAGAAAGGAATAGCGATGAAGATTGTAGCTGCGGCGTTTGCCGCGTCAGTTCTGGTGGGATGCATAAGCGCGCCCGATATCAACTGCAACTACCTTGCGCAGCCTGCAGGCGGCGCAAAGGCGTCAAATGCCGACACGGACGGGTTCGTTCCGCTGTTCAACGGCAAGGATCTCACGGGATGGATTGGGGCGACCGGCATGTACGGGGTTGACCCGAACGAGCCCGGCGTGCTGCAGTGCTTCCCCGAGAGGCACGTGAAGGGGCAGCCCGGCAACCTCTGCACCGAGAAGCAGTACCGCAACTTCGTGCTGCGCTTCGAGTTCTGCATGCCCACGAACGGCAACAACGGGCTCGGCATCCGCATGGCTGACATCACGAAAGATGCCGCCTACAACGGCATGTGCGAGCTTCAGCTCCTCGACGACGGCGGCAGCGCATACTACGACTCCAAGCGCGATCAGGACCTGCTCCACGGCTACCAGTACACCGGCAGCGTGTACGGCATCGTGCCCAGCCGCCGCGACAACGTAGGCAAGCAGATATGGGGCAAGGAGAAGAACTTCGCCGGCGGCGGCAGCTACCTCAAGAAGCCCGGAATGTGGAATTTTGAGGAGGTTCGCGTGATCGGCAGCGAGATTGAGGTGTACCTCAACGGCATCCTCATCACGAAGGCTGACGTCTCGAAGTTCAAGGGCGACGGCACCGATACGCCCGACGGCAAGAAGCATCCTGGTCTCCACAACGCCGTCGGCCACATCGGGTGGCTCGGCCACGGCTACAACGTGAAGTGGCGCAACATCCGCATCAAGGAGCTTCCCGAAGACGCCAAGATGGATGCGGTGTGCCCCTGCTCGGTCAAGAAGTGCCCAGCCGGGTTCACCACCCTCTTCGACGGCAGGCCCGAACAGCTTACCGCCAACTGGAAGGGCGTGACCACGCGCGAGAAGTTCGACAACCCGATCGTGCGCCAGGCCGCCAAGCCGGGCAAGCGCGCCGACATGCAGAAGTACGCCGACGAGCACATGGTCAAGCATTGGTCCGTGCGCAACGGCGCGCTCTTCTTCGACGGGTTCAAGGGCGGCTACTCGCTCGCCACCAAGAAGGACTACAAGGACTTCGAGATGTGCGTAGACTGGCGCATCCTCTCCGTGACCGGCGATTCCGGGCTGTATCTGCGCGGCTCTCCGCAGGTCCAGATATGGGATGCGCACAACCAGTGGCACATAGGCTCCGGCGGCCTCTACAACAACAAGAAGAACCCCGACAAGGCGCTCTCCATCGCCGACCACCTGGTGGGTACGTGGAATACGTTCCGCATCAAGATGGTCGGAGAGAAGGTGTGGGTGTGGCTTAACGGCGTTCTCGTGGTGGACAACACGACCCTCGAGAACTACTGGGACCGTTCGAGGCCGATCTTCCCGGTCGAGCAGATCGAACTCCAGTGCCACGGCGACCCCGTCGAGTTCCGCAACATCTTCATCCGGGAACTCTGATTCTGAGCAAGGGCTGAGCAATGAAAAAAGAACCGAGTCCCTTCCTCAAGAAGTCGTCCGGCGGCAAGCCGCCGACGCGCAAGGAGATGAAGAAGGGCGGCCTTGGCGGTCGCGGCGTGAATGCGCTGCTCAGCCCACCTCCCAAACCGGCCCCGGCTGACATTCTTAACGCGCCGAGCGTGGTGCCTCCCGCCGCCGTCCATGGCAATGCGCCCCGTCAGCCTGGCGGCGGTGTGGTAGAGATCGTGGCGGCGGATATCGAGCGCAGCCCGTGGCAGGCGCGCGTCGATTTCGACGAGGCGTCCCTGCAGGAGCTCGCCGATTCCATCCGGGCGAACGGTATAGTACAGCCGCCGGTGGTTCGCCGCCGTGCAGACGGCCGCTACGAACTGATCGCAGGCGAGCGCCGCACGCGCGCCGCAATCATGGCTGGGCTGAAGCGGATTCCGGTGGTCCTTGCGGATGCCGACGACCGCAAGGCCGCCGAGATGGGCGTGGTGGAGAACATCCAGCGCAGGGATCTGAACGTCATCGAGGAGGCAGAAGGGTACCGCCTGCTGAAGGAGAAGTTCGGCGTCACGCAGGAGGAGGTGGCGGAGCGCGTGGGCAAGAGCCGCCCGGCGGTCGCAAATGCGCTCCGCATGCTTGAGCTCCCCGACGAGGTCAAGCAGCTCCTCGCGCGCGGCATCATCTCCGCCGGGCACGCCAAGGTGCTGCTTTCGGTGGATGGCGAGCATGACCGAACAATACTTGCAAGGGAGTGCGCCGAGCGTTCGCTTACCGTGCGCGACCTGGAGAAGCGCGTCGCCCGCATGAAGAAGCCGGTGACTGAGCCGAAGAAGGGCGTGCCGGATCTGCCGGATTCGTATGTGCGCAACCTCGTGGACGTGCTGCACCGTCATCTCGGATGCGCGGTGCGGCTCGTGAGCGGCGTTACGCATGACAGCGGAAGGCGCACAAAGGGCATGCTGGAGATAGACTTCTTCGACAACGACGATCTGGACCGCGTGCTGAACATCATGGGCGTAAAGCTTGACTGACCGCCATCTGCGGTGGCGGCTCCAAAATGAATCCAGGAGGGGTATGAGAAAGATAATTGGATTGTGCTGCGCCGTTTTCTGCGTGTTTGCGGGCTTTGGGGCTGAAATCCACGCCGAGCGCATTGTGGCGCAGGTGCTGGAGAACGTGGCGAAGATAAAGGCGGCGGATCCGCAGGCCGTACCCATGGCGTTCTGGGATTTCGACGGAACGATCATAAAGGGCGATGTTTCAGAAGGCTTGGAGAAGGATGGCCGGCAGCTGTTCAAGGGTCTCATCGAGCGGACGATCGGCGCTGGACTGAACAGCGTATATCCACCGGAAGGTGGCTGGGAGCGCTACCGCGACAAGGACTATCCGCGCTTGAACGAGATTGGGAGGTGGATAGCGTGGCCGTTCAACGCGCAGATGTACCATGGGCAGTCCGCCGCCGCTTTGGATGCGTTCTGTGAGGCGGAGTGCGAGAGGGTTTACCGCAAGTGGTACTTCTCGTCCTCGATGAAGATACTGCGGACGCTGGAGAAGGCGGGCGTCGAGAACTACGTGGTTTCGGCCAGCCCTGAGATATTTGTGCGCAACGCCGCGAAGACGCTCGGCATCCCGCGCGAACGCTGCCGAGGCCTGCGCGTGGGGATAGATGGCGGCATGATGACGACAAGGGTCATCCATCCGCTGCCGATAGGCGAGGGCAAGGTGGAGACCATGCGCGAGGTTGTCCTGGCGCGGCCTCATGGAGTGGCAGTCGCGGCGTTCGGCAACAGCTACTCGACCGATGGCGCGTTCCTGAGGTATGTCGCCACGCAGCCGGCGCTGCCGGGTGGCGCGAAGGGTACAGCCATGATGATAAACGGCGGCAAGTCGGTTCCCGGCTACACCGAGTTCTTCATCACAGTCGATCAGGACGAGGTTGAGGGTGAGACGCGTCCGCAATGATGATCCTTGCCTCAAAATCGCCTCGCCGTGCAAAGATACTTGCCGACCACGGCCTTTCCTTCATGGTGGAGCCTACGGAGGCGGACGAGGTTAGCATTCCGCGCGCCCCGAAGCGGACTGTGCTTGTGAACGCAGCCCGAAAGCTGAAAGCCTGCCGCAGCCTCCACCCCGATGCCTCGGTGATTGCGGCGGATACGATAGTGTGGTTTGATGGGCGCATCTACGGAAAACCGCGCGACCTTGAAGAAGCACGTTCGTTCCTGCGCGAGCTTTCCGGGAATACGCACAGCGTGTTCACGGGCGTTGCATTCTGCCGCCCGGATGGACCGCTGCAGACGGCGGTGGTGGAGTCGCGCGTCACGTTTCGGAAGCTTTCGGAGGAGCTTGTTGCGCGATACGTGGAGTCGGTGCGGCCCACAGACCGCGCCGGAGCATATGACATCGACGAGTCGGGGGATCTCATCGTTGCCGGCTACACCGGAAGCTACGAAAACATAATGGGGCTGCCCATGGAGCCGTTGTCCGGATGGCTGCAAGAGCCGGACATTTGTTCTGGGTGAAAATTTTATTTTATGCGGTGTAACTTTTTTTGCCGTCCCGTGTAGACAGGGCGAACACGGAACAAAAAGGAAACAACATGAACATCAATTTCAACAATATTAGCGTTGGAACCGGAAATTTCGGCATAGGCCAGATGTCCGAAGGGCAGAAGGCCGAAGGCGAAAAGGTAAAGGCTGCAAGCCAAGACCTGCAGTTTTCCGGAGTCCAGGCATTTGATCCGCTACAGGGCAGCGAACCTGTCACAGATGTCCCTGCGGCTGAGCTTTCCCGCGAGGACGATCTTGGCAAGCTGGTTTCTGCCGCCTTCAACCTTCCGCCGCCGCCTATGCCTAATTTCAACGCGTAAAGGCAAGTGTCTGTAGGACGGATTGCCAAAGTCGAAAGGTCGAAATCAAGGATCGTGCTATGAACACAAAAGATGAGTATGAAGCGTTTCTGGCGGAACTCCGCAAGGAAACGGGGCTCGATGCATTTGCGGTGGACGAAACTGGGCTTGTCAGTGTGCGGGTGGACGATGTCTACACCCTGAACCTCCAGTTCGTTGAGGCGACAGGCAAGATTCTTTGTTTTGTGGAGATCGCCACGCTCCCGAAGGACGCTTCCGCGGCCGTATTCCGGGATCTGCTGGCAGGAGGACTCTTCGGCAAGGATACGGCAGGCGGCTATTTTGCCCTGGAGCCGGAGACGGAGACGGTGGTGTACAACTATTTCTTCGACTTTGAAAAGGCATCCGCAGACGTCGACGGGTTCATCTCCACGATGGAGAAGATTCTCCAGCTGTGCGACATCTGGGCAGATCGGATACGCCGCGACCTAACCGGCGAGTGCAAAGGCGCAACTCCGGCCGAAGTCCCGGATCATGACATGATAAGGGCGTGAGGTACGATGCGAAAAGGTCTGAAAACAGATGCCAATCTCGCTTGATACATTCACCGCACTCGCAAACGAGACTTCGTTCTCATCGCGCGACCTCCTCGTGCAGGGACAGGGGAAGACCGCCACCGCCAAGCTCGGCAACTTCATCATCTCGCAGGGCAAGGCCGCGAACAATGCGACGATGGCGGCCTTCAAGGAGGCCCTCGAGAATGAATACGGCTCGCTCGGTACCCACGCCTTCGACACGGTGCTCGGCGCGCGCAGCCAGCTGAACAAGCCGC
>CAMPAA010000137.1 GCA_946631345.1 uncultured Verrucomicrobiota bacterium | reverse complement strand
ATCTCCGAGATATTCCCGCCGGACGTGCGGGCGAAGGGGCAGAGCTTCGGCGGCACCGTGCATTGGACGATGTGCATGCTCGTATCGTGGCTGTTCCCGGTGGCCGTTGCACGCACGGGAACCTACGCATTTGCTTTCTTCGCGGCGATGATGCTAATTGAGATGCTTTGGGCGATTTTCCTCATGCCAGAGACGAAAGGAACGTCGATTGCCGCGCGTGAATGCCGCCGTAGCTGAAGCGACAGGAAGTAGAATCTTGAACATAGCGAGAATCATTG
Source organism: uncultured Verrucomicrobiota bacterium (assembly GCA_946631345.1). Lineage (GTDB taxonomy): Bacteria > Verrucomicrobiota > Kiritimatiellia > RFP12 > UBA1067 > UBA1731. Next base: position 8,059 of record CAMPAA010000137.1, on the reverse strand, counting down.
AACAATGAAAGAGCATGAATCGTATTTGAAGGAATTTGGCGGAAAATGCCGCAGGGAACTTCTTGAAAACATCCTGCCGTTCTGGATGAAGTACGGCTGGGACCGTGAGCATGGAGGCGTCTATACCTGTCTCGACCGCGACGGAACGCTGATGGATCCCACGAAGAGCGTATGGTTCCAGGGCAGGTTCGCGTACGCACTTTCCTTCGCGTACAACAACGTGGAGCGGAATCCCGAGTGGCTTGCGGCGGCGAAGTCCACGATAGACTTCTTCGAGCGCACCTGCTTCGATGCTCGCGGCAGGATGTACTTCGAGGTCGCGGCGGACGGCACTCCGCTCAGGATGCGCCGCTACGTGTTCTCGGAGTGCTTCGCCGCCATGGCGCTCGCAGAGTACGCGAAGGCGTCTGGCGACGGCGGGTGCGCGGAGCGCGCTGTCGCGCTCTTCAGGCGGATACTTACGTTCATGGAAGATCCTGCGATGATGCCGCCGAAGTATGAGCCTGCCATGGCTTCGCAGGGGCATTCCCTCACGATGATCCTCATCAACGTGGCGATGGTGCTGAAGCAGGTCTCCGACGACCCCGCGCTTGACGCGCAGATCACGGAGTCGATCAGTCGCCTCATGAAGTTCTTCGTCCATCCGGAGTTCAGGTGCGTGCTTGAGACTGTCGGCCCGAACGGCGAGTTCATCGATACGTGCGCAGGGCGCACGATCAACCCCGGCCACGCCATAGAGACGAGTTGGTTCCTGATGGATGTTGCTGAGGCGAGGGATGACAAAGCACTTCTTTCGCAGGCGCTGCAGATTTTCGACTGGTCGTGGGACTGGGGATGGGACGAGGAGTGCGGCGGCGGAATCATATCGTTCCGCGACTGCCGGAACTTTCCGTCGCAGTGCTATGAACAGGACATGAAGTTCTGGTGGCCTCAGTGCGAGGCGATCATCGCAAGCCGAAAGGCGTACTGCCTTACGGGTGAAACCAGGTATCTGGATCGTCTGCAGAATGTCGCTGACTGGGCGTGGGAGCATCTTAAGGATCCCGACTATCCAGAGTGGTTCGGCTACCTCCATCGCGACTGTACGGTGGCGCAGCCGGCGAAGGGCAACATCTTCAAGGGGCCATACCACATACCACGTATGCTTGTGAAGATGTCGGAAGATGTCTGAAACGTGGTTTTTGATTGTGCTGCGGGCCTGTGCGGTGCGGATGCCGACCGGCGGCTAAAGTGTACGCATATATGGTATAATAGGCGGCATGAACACAGAAGAGATTATCCATGAGCTGGCAGTGAACGCCCGCGCAGCGGCGGCGAAGATGCGCGCGTTCCCCACGGAGAGCAAGAACGCGGCCCTGCTCGCGATCGCTGAGGCGTTGGAGGCCATGAAGCCGCAGATTGACGCGGCAAACGCGGAGGATGTGGCGGCGGCGAAGGCGAACGGCCTCTCGCCTGCGATGGTTGACAGGCTCACTCTAACCGAGGCCCGCTTCAAATCAATGGTGGACGGCGTGCGCCACGTTGCGACGCTGCCCGATCCAGTGGGCGAGGTGCTGTGGGAGCGTGACCGGCCGAGCGGTATTCACATCACCAAGGTGCGCCAGCCGTTCGGCGTGATCGCTGTGGTGTTCGAATCGAGGCCGAACGTGTTTGTCGATACGGCGGCGCTCTGCCTCAAGACGTCCAACGCGGTGATCCTGCGCGGCGGCAAGGAGGCTGTGCGGTCGAACAAGGCGCTGAACGTTGCTGTCCGCGCAGGGCTTGAGAAGGCCGGGCTTCCTGTTGATGCTGTGCAGTTGGTGGAGACGACCGACCATGCCGGCGTTACTGCGCTCGTGCGTTCGGTGGGGCTGATCGACATCGCGATCCCCCGCGGCGGCGAACGGCTGATTCGCGCCATGTGCGAGGCGGCGCTCATTCCGGTGTTGAAGCACTACAACGGCATATGCCATGTGTACGTGGACGACAAGGCTGATCTCGGCATGGCGCTCACGATCCTCGACAACGCCAAGGTGCAGCGTCCGAGCGCCTGCAACGCGGCGGAGTGCCTGCTTGTGCAGGAGAACCTTGCGCCGCTGTTCATGCCGATGGTCAAGGCCTGGGCGAAGGACAAGGGCGTGACTCTCCACGAGGGGGATGTCGGGGTGGAGTACCTCTCGCTGGACCTCAACGTCGCTACCGTAAAGGGCGTGGAGGAGGCCATAGCGTTCATAAACGACCACGGCTCGCACCATTCCGACTGCATCGTAACGAACGACAAGGCGCGCGCCGAACTGTTCTTGCGCGATGTGGATTCGGCCACCGTGTACTGGAACGCATCGACTCGCTTCACCGACGGTGCGGAGTACGGAATGGGCGCCGAGATCGGGATATCCACAGACAAGCTGCACGCGCGTGGCCCGATGGGCCTTGAGGAGCTTACGACCTACAAGTACATGGTCGCTGGCGACGGTGCCATACGGAAATGAGTTTTACTCCCGAGTCGCTTGACGCGCTTTTCCTGTCCGGGAAGATGGAGCGCATCGGCATAGGTGTGCGGCGCGCCTGCTATGCCATCCCCGGTACGGGGCTGTGCGTAAAGTGCTACCGCAGCGATGAAGAGATTGCGCTTGGCAAGCACGTCGGCTATGATCCGTTCAAGCCGCTGAAGGGGGCCGTGGTGCGGGAAATCCGTCGGAATCGGTTCTCCGACCGCGGCAACACTTCCTGCCAGGAATGGCGCTACTATCAGGCGCTGAAGGAGCGATTGCCGCCGGAGCTCATGGCGGCGTTCCCGGCGACGCTAGAGCGCGTCCTTGTGCCGTCGCGCGGCTGGTGCCTCGTAGAGGAGCGCATCGCGAACGTTGACGGATCGCCGGTTAGAGCCTTTCACAAGGAGTGGGCCAGTGCCGCATGGGATGACCGCATCTGGCTTATGGACGGGCTTGACGCTCTGACTGATGGACTCGTTCGACACGCCGTGAGGTTCTACGATCCTCACAACATCCTTGTGCAGTGGTGTGTGGGCGGCATGCCGCGGCTGCGCATAACGGACTTCGAGCCGGCGTCGCGCACCCTTGTTTCGCTCGACCGCCTTTCGCCCGCGCTTGTGCGGCTGAAGCTGCGCCGCAGGTTCGCTCGGTACCGCGATCTGTTTGGGCTGAAGTCTGATGGAAGATGATGGGCGACGTTTGCGGCAACACCTTTGTCTTTGTGATCTGGTCTGCGGCGCGGGCGTGGGAGCCGCAGATCGTTGGGGAAATCGAAAGACGTTTCCGCGTGCTCCGCACATTTGAGGTTGCGTGGCCAAAGAGGTTCTTTGCGCGGAACCTGGCCTCCTTCTACGGTTGGAAGAGCTGGCACATCTGGCGGAACAAGGCGCGCAAGTGCGGCACTGGCCCGTTCAGGGTGGTAGTGGTGGAGGATCCGGCACCGGTGTGGAAGCGCGAACGGGACACGTTCGGCCACGAGCTCGTGGTGGATGAGAACATATACCTGCTAAAGAAGTCCTTCAGGGCCCTGACCGGACACTCCAACGTCGTGCACTCATCGGTTACGGCGGAGGAGACCGCGCATCAGATGGCCGCGCTCGATTCGCCTGTGCAGAACCCCATACCGTTCCGCAGGATGGAGTATGCTGACGATGCGCGCCTTCGCGCCGGGCGCCGCCGCGTGTGGTTTGGGCTTGCAGGCGACCTCCTCGTGCCGCTTGCGGCGGCGGTCGCGGCTGGCGTAACCGTGTGGATGGATGTCGCGGTGTTTGGCACGAACTGCGCTGAGAACAGCCTCGTGGAGTGGTGCGGTCTGGCCATTGCCGCAACATGCGGCACGCTGATGACCGCTTGTTCCGTGCTGCGGAAATCTGGACACGGCGCGCACGCGCTCGTGGCGGCGTTCTTCCTCGACATGGCGATACGCGAGGCCGACCAGCTGCTGGACGCGGCATTGGGCACCACTATGTGGACGTGGGCGCTTACAGCCGTCACTCTCATGTTCGCGGCAGTGACGGTGCGATACGCAAAGACGGTGTATTCCGGGCTCCGCGCCATGCGCAAGTCGCGCCTGTTTTCGCTTTTCACCTGCGGCATGGCGCTGATGCTGTTCGTGTCGCAGTTCCTTGGACGCAAGGCGATATGGGAATCCATAGGTGTGGCCAATGCCTTGCAGTTCGGCCACTTCGTCGAAGAGAGCGTGGAGCTTTTCGGATACGCGCTCATGTTCGCATGGACGGTGCGCCATGCGTGGCGGATATTGTGCCGCAGGTCTTGAAGCTGCCATCGGCGCGCAAGAAGTCTCGCCAATGCGTTCAACAGGTATGCAACAGTGGCGCTTTATGGTATAATGGCGACATTCAAAAGTCAGTCCATTTATGGCAAAACGGAAAGGAAGTTCACATGGAGTGCTCTCGCAGGTTTTTCATTGACGGAATAGGCTCATTCGCGGCGGTGACGCTGGCTGGATGCTGCACGGCGAAGGACAGTGGAACGAAGCCGCTCGTCCGGTTCGGCATGGTGACGGACTGCCATTACGCGGAGATTCCATACGCCAAGCGCGCGTATCCGGTTGGCGACGCGGCCTACAGAGAGTCGGCGAAGAAGCTGGCGGAGTGCGTGGCCGTGATGAACCGCGAACGCCCCGACTTCCTGATCGAACTGGGCGACTTCAAGGATCTCGGCCCGAGCAAGGCGGAGACGCTCGGCTATCTTGACAAGATCGAGAAGGTGTTCGGCGGGTTCAACGGGCCGCGCTACCATGTGGCGGGCAACCACGACTTCGACTGCCTCACGCCCGAGGAGTTCTTCACGCGCGTGCCGAACGACGGCAAGGTGTCCAAGACCGGCTACTACTCGTTCGTTCACGGCGGCGTGACGTTCATCGTGCTGAACGCCTGCTTCGATTCGTCCATGAAGCCCTACAGCTGCAGCAACGAGTGGAACAACGCCAACGTGCCGCCGGAGGAGATGTCCTGGCTGGAAAGGGAGCTCGCCGCCGCGCCAGGGCGGGCCATCGTGTTCTGCCACCAGTGCCTCTGCTCCGCCGCCGAGCGCCAGCACATCGTCAAGAACGCGGAGGCGGTGCGCGCCCTGCTTGAGCGGAGCGGTAAGGTGAAGGCCGTGTTCACGGGGCACCAGCACTCCGGGCTTATCGACATCGTGAAGGGCATCACCTACTACTCGCTCCGCGGCCTTGTGCTGAACTCCGGCGAGGAGGAGAACAGCTACGCGCTTGCCGAGGTGTTCCCCTCCGGCGGCGTAACGGTCACGGGGTACCGCAAGGCGGTCTCGGCAAATGTCGCCATGGCACGCTGAGGGCGCGGGCGCTTGTGGTATAATACGCAACGGAAACTTCCATGATTCATGGTTCGGGCGGGTGTCCCGGCGAGTGGATCGGCAACAAAACAAAAGGAGAAACGTAAAATGAAGAAACTGATGATGGTTGCGACTGTCGCTGCGATGGCTTGCGGTTGCGTGACGGTGCACAAGAACGACGGCGGCGACGCCTGCCTGCGTCCTGCGGTGTGCAAGGACTGCGTGCATGAGAAGTACACGGTGGCCGACAAGCCCGTGACCGCGAAGTGCACGGCGGTCGGCATCTGCGGGCTGTTCGTGATCGGCGACCCCGAGGTCACGCACTTCTCGGATCAGACGTGCGACAAGTACAGCTTCGGCTCCGCCGGAGCCGCGAAGAACGGCGCATACTCCAAGGCGTGCGATGCTGCGCAGTGCGACTCCATCGTCGGAGCCCGCTACACGCTGACGAAGAAGAACTACTTCGTCTACGACACCTCCACCGTTGAGATCACCGGATATCCGGCGAAGTTGACGGGTGTGGAGCTCATCCCCGCGCCGTGCAGCTGCAAGAAGGCCTGCGGCAAGAAGTAAGACAGGCGTTCAGCGCATGAGTGCAGGCCGCTCCCTTGAGGGGCGGCCTTGTATGTCTACCGTAAATGTGACGGTTGATTTTTGAAGCCACTTTAACGTACAATACGCGCCACAAGAAAGGAATATGCAATGAGAAGATTCACGATGGCGGATGGCAGGCAGGGGCTTGTGGTTCCGAGAAGGGGGTTCCTGAAAGGCGCGGCGGCGTTTTCGGCGTTCGGCGCGCCGCGTCTATTCGGGATGGATGGTGGAAAGCCCGCTCTCACGTTTGGCGTAATCTCCGATACTCACATCACGGACAAGGCGTCCACGATGGTCCTCGAGCGCACCTTGAAGTACTTCCGCGACTGCAAGGTGGATGCCGTGATGATCTGCGGCGACATCTCGGACTACGGCCTGCTTAGCGGGCTGAAGTACGTGGCTGAGACATGGAGCAAGGTCTTTCCGCGCGACAGGGGTGCGGATGGCCGTCCTGTGCAGAAGCTGTTCATCACCGGCAACCACGACTACGAGGGATGGTGGTACGGCGACATGACCGCCGAGATGCACGCCCTCGGCTATTCCGAGGACGAGGCGCTAATCAAGCTCGGCATGAAGAAGTGCTGGGAGGAGACGTTCCAGGAGGCGTTCGCGCCAATCCGCCGCCGCATGGTGAACGGCTACGACTTCATCAGCGCCGAATGGTACGGCTACGACAAGACGCCTGGGTTTGACCAGACCGGGGCCTGGTTCAAGGCGCACGGCGGCGAGATCGACCCATCCCGTCCGTTCTTCTATTTCACGCATTCGCCGCCATCCGGCACCGTGATCGGCAGCTGGGAGGGCAAGGAGGAGCGCCAGGTCGCCAACACCCTCGCGGAGCACCCGAACGCCGTTTCGCTCACCGGCCATCTGCACTGGACGCTCAATGACGAGCGTTCCATCTGGCAGGGCGGATTCACGGCGGTGTCGGTGCCGTCGCTTTCCTGCACGGGCGTGCAGGGCGGATACGAGAACGGCGGCGACAGCCGCAACGGGAAGACGACGAAGGCGATGCCGCAGGTTTCGGCGCGCTTCCACTACGAGGAGCCGCAGGGCCTTGTGGTGTCGGTCTACCGCGACAGGATGGAGATGGAGCGGTTGGACTTCAGGAAGTTCGTGCGCACGGCGCCTACATGGAGGGTGCCGCTGCCCATGACCGAGGTAAACAAGCCCTATACCTTCAAGGCGCACTCTGCGGCCACGCCGATTCCGGAGTTTCCGGAAGGGGCCGAACTTGCGCTGTCCACCGGCAACACGGAGACGCGCGGCGGGAAATGGGCGATCATGATGATTGCGGAGTTCCCGGCGGCGACTGGCGTGCCGAACGTGCGCGCGTACGACTACGAGCTGCGGGCGGTGCCGACCGGTGGCGCAAAGCCGATGGTAAAGCGCTTCCTCTCCCCGGCCTTCCACAAGCTGGCCGAGGATGAGCCGGCACGCATGAGGTTCTGGTTCAATGTGCTCGACCTGCCGCAGGACATGGAGTACCGCATAGAGGTCTACCCGCGCAACTGCTTCGGGGCGTGCGGAAGGCCAATCGTTTCTGCGCCTCGGAGAGGGAAGCCTGGCGGCTCATCGGCCAAGGGCTGGCCGCCGCCCAAGAACAAGAAGGCGTGACTCTCCTGTCATGCAGAGGCTTGACACGACTCCAAAACTGCGATTCAGGGCAAATGCCGGAATTTCATGTACATCCCATTCGACAGCACGGAGGCGATCGCTTCCTACGCCGCTGCTGGCGGTTCCCGAAAGGGCACCGACGGGGACCGGAAGGATCGTTCGACAACCCCAAAGCGCCTTGTGGACTTGACTTGAAGCGATGCGGAAACTTTACTTCAAGTGAAGTTTGGTTTTGACTTGAAGCGAAGTTTGGGGTGACTTGAAGCGAAGTTTGCTGTTGGCTTTAAGTGAAATGCATGAAGCGCTCTGGCGCACCATGTGAGCGGTAGGGCGGTGGCCTTGTGGCCGGTAGGGGCGATTTGATAAATCGCCCGCTATGCAAATGCGGTCGCTTTATCAAAGCGACCCTACCACTTAGGATGGATTCGCGATAATGGCGTGACAATTGCCCAAGATTTCGCTTGCATCGGGAGGGGCGGCCATGCGTTGCTGCGGCTCGCCTTTCCATGAGGCCCAGATAGGCACATGAATTTCTATGGAATAGAAACGGTTGTTTCGTA